>NZ_JBGCCK010000022.1:0-121614 GCF_041262525.1 Streptacidiphilus sp. MAP12-20 | reverse complement strand
GATGGTACTGCAGGGGGGACCCTGTGGGAGAGTAGGACACCGCCGAACAACCTTTCCAGTGAAGCCCCCTGACCATCGGTCAGGGGGCTTCACTGTTATCTGACCACTTTCCGCATGACCAGTCCCGCCGCCAGGGCCCAGACCGGCGCGCCGATGCCGAACGCGGAGACCCCCGACGCGGCCACGACGAACGTCACCACTGCCGCCTCGCGACCGTTCTCGTCGGCCAGGGCCGACGAAAGAGCCGAGCCGAGCGTCGGCAGCAGTGCCAGGCCCGCGATCGCCTCGACCAATTGCGGGGGCGCCGTCGTGAGCAGGACGGCGGATGCGCCTGCCGTGAGGCCGAGCAGGATGTAGCAGACGCCGGCGGTGACCGAGGCGATCCAGCGACGGTCGCGGTCGGGGTGGGCGTCGGGGCCGGCGACCAGGGCCGCCGTGATGGCGGCCAGATTGATCGTGTAGCCGCCGCCCAGGGCGGTTGCCGCCGTGCTCAAGCCGGTAGCCGTCAGGACCGGTCGTACCGGCGGCTGGTAGCCGAAGTGGCGGAGCAGGGCCAGGCCCGGGATGTTTTGCGAGGCCATGGTGATGACGTACAGCGGCAGCGCGATGCCCACCAGCGTCGACCAATCGAAGGCCGGCGCAGTGAAGCTCAGCCGGGGGAGCAGCGAGGCCGCTGTGGTTCCGAGGTGGCCTCCCGTTCTCACGGCGACGACGACCAGCGCCGCTCCGAGCGCCCCGGGCGTCGCCCAGCGACGGGCGAACCGCATGAGCACCGCCCATACCGCGAGCACGGGCAGCATCATCGCGGGCAGTCGGAACGCCGCCTGGACCGGTGCCAGGCACAGTGGCAGCAGTACGCCTGCCAGGAGCCCCGTCGCCAGCCCGGTCGGAATCGCGGCAACCACTCGGCTGAGTCGGGACCACAGCCCGGTCACCGTCAGCAGGAGCCCGCAGACCAGGAAGGCCCCGACCGCGTACCGATAGCCGCCTGCCTGGGTGCCCGCGCCCGCGAGCAGGGCCGCGCCAGGCGTCGACCAAGCGATGCTGATGGGCTGGCGGAAGCGCAGCCCGAGCCAGATGGCGAGGGCGCCCATGCTCAGGCAGAGAAGCAGCAGCCCGGAGACCGCCTCGTCACGGGTGGCCCCCACCGCTCGCAGACCGGTCAGGACCAGGGCGAAGGAGCTGCTGAACCCGACCACCGCGGTGATCAGGCCCGCCGTCAGCGGTTGTGCGGGTATGCGGCCCGGCATCGGTGAGTCTCCCAGTGGGCGCGAGTGTTCCGTTTATGGAACGCTAGCGGAATGGGGATACTCGACGCCATGGAGAATTCCGGGCACTGGACACCCGCTGCCGCCACGGCGACCGGGGAGCGCATCCGCGCGCTCCGCGCGCAGCGCGGGATCAGCCTGTCCGAGCTGGCGCGGCGTGCGGGGATCGGCAAGGCGACTCTTTCCGGGCTGGAGACGGGCACCCGCAATCCGACCGCCGAGACTCTCTACGCGATCGCTGGGCAGTTGGACGTCCCGCTGGCCATGCTGCTGTCGGCACCGGGCGGGCAGCTTGGCGTGCCGGACGTGCACGGCAGCGCCGTGATTGCCCGGCTGCTGGAGGTCTTCCAGGACGGCGGGGACGGCGGGACCAGCACCGAGCTCTACCGACTGGAGATCCGTCCCGGAGTGCTGCAGACCTCCCCGGCTCACCCGCGCGGAGTGATCGAATACCTCACCGTCTTCTCCGGAACCGCGCAGGTCGGCCCGGCGGGCAGCCCGCTGACGGTCCGGGCCGGTGAGCATGCGTCCTGGGCGGCGGACACGCCCCACACCTACGCCGCGCTGGGGCACGAACCTGTCCACGCCTCGCTGCTGATCCGGCACCCGCTCGGATAGCGGCCCGACGCGCGCGCTGTCATGGGTTGGCACTACGGTGAGCGCTGGGAAAGGGGGCCGGCACTGTGCAGAACCTCACGCTGAACTGGCAGTCCGCAGGAACGGTCGCGGCGCTGGCCTTCGGCGCGTCCGTGGCCGTTCGGCGGATCGGGGCGCCGTCGTCGCGGCGGCACAACGTGGGGCTGGTTCTGCGCGAGCTGGCCACGGTCCTCGGCCTCTTCGCGATCTGGCAGTTCGCCGGTCAGCTCTCCGTGATGAGCACGGACGGAGCTCTCTCGCGCGGGCAGGCCATCTGGGACGCCGAGCGCCGCCTCCATCTCCCGAGCGAGGCGGCGCTGCAGAGCTGGGTGCAGCCGCATGCGCTGCTGATGCAGGGGGCCGACTACTACTACGCGACGCTGCACTTCGGCGCGGTCATCACGCTCCTGATCTGGCTCTTTCTACGGCACCGGCACGCCTACCCCTGGGTCCGGATGACGCTGGTGCTGGTCACGGCCTGGTCGCTGCTGGTCCAGCTGATACCGGTGGCGCCGCCGCGGTTGCTGCCGGGCAGCGGGATGGTCGACGTGGCGGCGCAGTACGGCCAGTCCGTCTACGGGACGACCATCGGCGGCGTGCAGGCCGATTCGTACTCCGCCATGCCCTCGGTCCATGTCGCCTGGTGCGTGCTGGTGGCTGTCGCGGTGATCACGGTCAGCCGGAGCCGCTGGCGCTGGCTGGTGCTGGCGCACCCGATCCTGACCGTCGCGGTCGTCGTGGTCACCGCCAACCACTACTGGCTCGACGGCGTCGCCGCTGTCGCGCTGCTGCTCCTCGCCTACGCGGTGCAGTGGTACGCGGCCCGGTTGCGGGCCGCGTACCTGCTGCGACGTGCGGTGGAGGGCGGACCGGCGACTCCCCTCGGGTCCCGGCCGGCCGCTCCCGTGGGTGTTGCGAGTCGCTCTCAGGCCGTCAGCGGACGGGGAGAGTGAGCGGGCCCCACTTGTTGCCGCCGAGGGAGACCGTGGCGGCGTACCAGGAGAGCAGCCCTGCGACAGCGGCGACCCAGCCGGCGACCTTGCCGAGGCCGGAGCTGTTGGCGAAGTCGCCGATCGCCCAGAGCACCAGGGCGACGGTGAAGAGGCCGTAGACCCCGCGGACCAGCATGCTGCCGTTGCCCCAGTGCGCGGCGGTCAGCGTGAGTGCGAGCAGGGCCCAGAGAGTGAAGAAGAGTCCGGCTGCATTGGCGGACGTCATCGTCATCTGCGACGCGGCGATCCACAGCGCGCCGAGGCCGCCGAAGGCGGTGCCGGTGCTCGCGCTGCCGGCGCGGAACTCGAGCAGGCCGGCGATGAAGAGGGTGACGCCGCCGACCCAGAAGGCGAGGTCCTTGGTGTCGGCGCCGGCGGTGTTGTGGATGACGCCGGTGGAGACGAGGCCGTAGGCGAGCAGGGTCAGGCCGAGGGCGAGGTAGCCGAGCGGGCCTGCTGCGGCGCCGAGAGTGAGGGAGCGGTTGTTGGCCACCGCGGCTTCGTTGCTCACGGGGGCTCCTTTCACTGGTGATGCTGGCCGGCGGTCGGGTGGTGGCCGCCTTTCTCTGATGGTTGTTCCGTACCCGACAGTGACCGGTCGTCAACCTACCGTAATCAGAGTGATATCGAGCAATTTCGAAGATCTACCGCGGCTGACCTGCCTGGAGGTTTATGGAACGCCGAGCGAACCGCCTCAGCCGATGTCGAGGCGGTAACTCCCCGTCGCGCAACCGGAGATGAACCAGCCGCCGGGCTGCTGGCGCTCCGTCAGCTGGGCCACGCCCTGGACGCGCGGCGTCGGCTTCCCCTTGCCCGGGTACCAGACCGTGAGCGTGCAGGCGATCCCGGAGCCGCCGGCCGGCGCGGTGCCGGCCAGGGAGAAGGTCCCAGTGTCCGGGCCGGAGGCGAGGCGCGTGAGCGTGCCGGGGGCGGTGCGCGGGTAGGCGCGGGAGAGGACGGTGAGGACGGTGCCCGCCGGGGGGAGGTCCTTGCCGGTCGCGCAGTCGACGCCGACGAGGTTGCCGACGGTGCTCGCGTGCTGGTCGCTCTCCGGGCTGCCGCACGCCTGCTTCCAGACCCAGAAGGCGTCCCCGATCCGCGCCTGGTCCTCGGCCGCGGCGAAGCGTCGCATCATCGCTCCGTTCTGGGGGACGTTGGAGCCGAACCAGCCCCACTCGCCGCTCCAGAGCGGCATCCCGTAGGCCTTGGCCTGCTGCTCGGCCAGGGCGAAGCCGCGCTCGACCGAGACGAGGGTCAGTCCGAGGGACTGGTCCATGGTGATCGACTGGCTGTAGAGGTGGGGCGCGAAGACGAGGTAGGGGTCGGTGCTGAAGCCGCGCGGCGGTGCCGCGTCGAAGCCGAGCCCGGACCAGAGCACACTCGGCTCGACGAAGGCCAGGTGCGGGAAGCCACCGGTCGCCTGGCTCTCGGCGGTGCGGATCGCCTGGACCGCGCGGTGGTAGTAGGCCCCGAGCAGCACGGACGAGGTGGCCGGCGGATCCTCGCCGATGCCGGGCTCGTTGAGAAGTCCGTAACCCGCGACGGCCGGGTCGCCGGCGAAGGTGCGCGCCAACAGGGCCCAGGTGCGGGTGAGTTCGGTCTGAATGCCGTCGGTGTCGTGGTAGAAGGCGGTGAACGCACGGGCGTTGGCGGGGGTGAGGTCCCGGCTGAGGTTCTGGCAGCGCGAGGCGCCGTCGGTCAGCGTGGCCCAGGCGGGCGCGCCGTCGTAGCCGAGAGCGGGGGTGGTGCCTGCGGGGCAGCTGGTCCCTGCGGGCGCGGCGAGTGCGGGGCCCCAGGCGTCCTCGTGCAGGTCGAGGTCGGTGTAGAGGCCGTGCTTGGCGGCCATCGCCACCGTCGCGCGGATCTTGTCGAGGTACGCCTGGTCGTAGCGGCCCCGGCTCGGCTCCAGCGCGGACCAGGAGATGTCCAAGCGGACGACGTCGAAGCCGAGCGAGGCCATCGCCGCAAAGTCGCCGTCGCCGAGCGGGCGGACGGTCTGCCGGCCTGGCGTCGGTGCGTAGTAGTCGACGAGCTGGTTGACGTTGACGCCGCGCAGCAGCACCTGACGGCCGTTGACGTCGGTGATCTCCGCAGGTGCGCTGCCGGACGCGGGCCGGACGGTGAGTGCCGGCAGGTCCTGGTCGGCGGTCGCGCGTGCGGCGGCGTTGACGGAGGGAGCGGCCGTCGCGGTGGTCGGAGTCGCCTGGGCCAGCAGCCAGGAGCCGAGGGCCAGCACGGTCGCCGACGCGATCACGCTCGCGATCCGGCGGCGCTGACCGGATATGACGTCCAGCAGACGGCTGATCACCAGGAGCGCGGGGACGATCGCCCAGCCGAAGGCGACGCCGAGAGAGAGCCCGGTGCCGATCCGCAGCGCCGCGTCGGGAATCACGAAGAGGTCGCCGCTGCCGAGGCTGCCGCCGCCTGGGCCGCCACTCCAGCCGAGGTCGCGGGGGAGTGCCAGCAGTGCCTGGACGACGCCCGCGCCCGCGCCGCCGCCGAGGGCGGCCAGCCAGCCGCCGAGCAGCAGGTGGCTGGGCCGGGTGTAGTCGAAGCGCCGCGAGGAGCGGGAGAGCAGGGCCGCGCCCACGATCGCGGCCGCCGCGAGCTCGACCGCGAAGCGGCCCGGGCCGAGGTCGAGACCGAAGGGGAGGCGTCGCAGGCTCAGCTGCTCGCCGTAGAAGGAGGCGGCCGGCGAGCCCTCCCAGAGCAGCGGGCCGACCAGGGGCCCGAGCAGCGCGAGCGGCAGCGCCGTCCCGGTCAGCGACCAGCGCCAGCCGTAGTGCGGGGGCATCCGGCGACGCCGACGAGGCTCCTCCGCCACCCTGCGCCGGCGGTAGGCGAGCGCGCCGAGCAGGGCGGGCAGCCAGCTGAGCAGCGCCGTGCGCTCGGCGGTCAGTCCGCAGTCCCACAGCGCGGTCGCGGCGAGGGTGCGGGCCCCGCCGTGGATGGCCGCACCGGCGGTCTCGGCGAGCGTCTGCGCGAGCCGGGCCAGGGCGGCGGCCAGTACGGTGACGACCCAGAGCCGCACCGTGATCCGGCCGCGTCCGGCGGTGGGCCCGGCGCTGCGGTAGGACACGACGGTGCCCCACGCGGTCACCAACGCCAGCACCGGCAGGAACACGGCGACCCCGGCGACGGACCAGAGCCCGCGCACCGGCGTCACCCGCAGCGCGGACCACGGCAGCGGCGCGAACAGCGACGTCGGGTCCGCGTAGGCGGCGGCGAGGCAGACCGCGAGGAGGGCGGTGACGGTGACCAGTGCGGCGAACGGTGCGCGACGCGAGGGGCGGGACATTCGCCGATGGTAGGAGCGCTGAATCCGGCGCAACAGGGGTCACTTCTGCCCCACGGCTGCCTCAAGCGCATCAGATCCGGACAAGTCGATGGCTGTGCTCTGTGAAGGTTTGGAACCTGGTGGGTGAAGCGGAGGCGACGCCTCCCCTCGGAACCGGTGTGCTTTGTGGCGCTGATGATCGCGGTGATCTTCGGGGCGGTGCAGCTCACGGCGGTGCGGACGGCGCGGCTCACTGCTGGGCCGGGGCGCCCAGGATCCGGAGGGCCAGGATCGCCATGTCGTCCGAGGCCGGGTCGGCGGCGAAGCGTTCGACCGCGCGCAGGACGCGGGTGGCGACCGCGCCGGCGGTGAGGCCGGTGCAGGCGGAGAGGACCTCGGCGAGGCCGTCGTCGCCGAGCATGCGGGTGCCCTCGCGGCGTTCGGTGACGCCGTCGGTGACGCAGAGCAGGACGTCGCCCGGTTCGAGGACCAGAGATTCGGCTGTGAGCTCCAGGTCGTCCATGACGCCGAGCAGGGCCTGCGGCGAGGCGGCGGCGGTGACCGTGCCGTCCGGGCGCAGCCGCAGCGGCAGGGGGTGGCCGGCGCAGACCGAGCTGAGGGCGACCGAGCCGTCCGGTCGCGGCGTCATCTCGCCGTAGAGCAGGGTGAGGAACCGGCCCCGGTCGCCCTCGTCGAGGATGGCCGCGTTCAGGCGCTGCAGCACCTCCGGTGCGGAGAGCCCCTCGCGGGCCAGCAGCCGCAGCGAATGGCGGGCGAGTCCGGTGACGGAGGCCGCCTCGGGGCCGGTGCCGCAGACGTCGCCGATGGCGAAGCCGTAGGTGCCCTCGCGGATCGGGAAGATGTCGTAGAAGTCGCCGCCGACCTCGTTGCCCTCGCCCGCCGCGCGGTAGATGACCTCGACCTCGACGCCAGGGACCCGCGGCACGGCGGGCGGAAGGAGGCTGCGCTGCAGCGCGCGGCTGATGGCGGTGCGCTCCGAGTACAGACGGGCGTTGTCCAGTGCCAGCGCCGCCCGCCGCGACAGGTCCTCGGCGAGTTCGAGGATCTCGCGGCGGAACTTCTCGTCGGCCGCCTTGCCGAGCGTGAGCATCCCGATCACGCGGTTGCGGGCGACCAGCGGCAGGACGACCGCTTCGCCGCCGACGGTCGCGGCCGTCGCGGCGGCGGTCCGCTGGGCCGCGTTGCCTTCGTCAGCGCTCTCGCCGGGGGTGAGGCTGCGCAGGGAGGCGCGCAGGGCGGCGTCCTGCGCCGCGTCGCCGGGCGCGAGCCAGTCCCGCGCGCTGGGCGCGTTGAGGGGTTCCGGGGGCGCGATGCTCTCCAGAAGGGCGCGCAGACCGTCGATCTGCTCCTCGTCCTCGTGCAGCACATAGGCGAGCTCGGGGACGGAGGGGTCGATGCCGGTGTAGGTGGTGTAGACGGCGCACCAGGAAGCCAGGGTCGGCACCGTCATCTGCGCCATCAGCGCCAGGGTCTGGTCCCGTTCCAGGGTGCCGGCCAGCAGGTCGGATGCCTCGACCAGGAAGGAGAGCGAGCCGCGGCGCAGCCGTTCCAGCTCGGTGAGCCGGGCGCTCTCGACCGCGAGTGCGATCCGGTCGGCGGCGAACTGCAGCCGCAGTGCGTCGTCGTTGGTGTACTGGCCGGGGGTCTGCGCGGCCACGCCGAGTGAACCGGTCAGCCGGCCCTCGACCTTGAGCGGCACCGTCACCACGGAGCGCAGGCCGGTGCCGCTGAGCAGCGGCACCGCGCCGGGGGAGTCGGCCAGGTCGTCGTGGACGGCGGGCAGCCGCGCCGAGCCGTAACGTCCGGAACCCGATTCGACGACAGGGACCCGCGCGAAGCGCTGCCGCCCCGAGGGCAGGCCGCAACTGGCGCGGACCTCCAACTCGGTCTCGTCGTCGGTGGCGAGGAGCAGATAGGCGGCGTCGCCGTCGAGCATGTCGCGGGCCCGTTCGACGGTGCGTTGCAGCAGCCCGTCGAGGTCGTCCGGAGCCTGACCGCCCATCAGCGAGCCCAGGAAGGCGTCCACGCCCGCGCCGTCCGAGCGCGCTCCCGCACCCTCGGACGCGGCCGGGTGCACGCGCAGCGGGGACTGAAGCACGGCGCGCTCCTGCTCGCGCACCAGCAGGCAGACCGTTGAGGGGCTGCCGTGCGCGTCCCTGACCCGCAGGTGGGCGGCGTAGACGGCGAGCAGTCGGCCGTCCGCGCGGCGGATCGCGTAGCTGCCCTCCCAGCGGGAGAGGCGCAGTGCCTCGCTGAAGCCGAGGCCGGTGCCCGGCGTCTGCGGCCAGGCGGCGAATTCGGCGAACGGGCGGCCGACGGCCTTGACGGCCGGGTGCTGGAAGAGCAGCTCCGCGTCCTGGTTCCACACCGACACCAGACCCTCGGCGTCGATCTGCAGCACGGCGACGTGGACGGCCGCCTCTGCCTCGGGCAGCAGGCTGTCGGGGGTGACCGGGCCGGCGAAACGGGTGCCTGCGGCGCGGGCCGGGAGTTCGAGCGAGAACCACACCCGCTTGTCGGTGGCCGTGTAGTCGACGCCCCAGCGGGACGCGAGCGCCGCGCACAAGAGCAGACCGCGGCCGCCCTCGCGCTCCAACTCGGCGGTGCCGGCCGGGCCGTCCTCGTGGCCGGGGTAGATCGGCAGCGAGCGGCGCGGGTACCGGTCGGCGACCTCGACCCTGACCGAGTCCGCACGGCGCAGGCACTGCACGTGCGCGGCGGTGCCCGCGTGCACGACGGCGTTGGTGACCAGTTCGCTGGCCAGCACCACCGCGTCGTCGACGACCTCGGCGAAGCCCCAGCCCTGCAGCGTGTCCCTGACGAAGGCGCGCGCGGCGGCGACGGAACGGCCGACCGGTTCGAACGTGGCGGCAGCCCGCGCGGTGGCGTCACCCACGAGGCGCCTCCTCCTTCTGCCGGGCTACCGGCTGTCGGGCTACCGGGCACACACGTTACCGGGCGGCGGACGACGGCTGTCACGACTGCTGTGCGGCACTGGCCCAACGTCGGTTGTCGCCGCCAGGTTACTGACCCGGATTCCACTTCGGGAGCGAAGCCGGTACGTTCGGTGACTCGATCTGAACCTGACAGATCGCGGCCCCGCTCGGGCGTTCGATCAGAAGCGCCCCAGCCGAGCCGATACCCCTCGATACCCGTCGGCACCCTCGCAGAACCCCTCCGGGTCGTTAGATTGTGGGATGCGTCCCACGCGCGCGCGACCGCGCCGGGCGACCGCGGGGCAATCAACGCAACTCTGGAGGCACGCCGGTGGATTCGAGCAGGGCGACGGCGGTCATGGCGAACCGGGGCGGTACCCAGGAGAGCCGGGGCCGTCGGAACCGGGGCGCGGACGCGGCGGATCTGCGCAAGCTGCTGTCCGCGCTGACCGCTATGCGCGACGGAAACTTCCGCAGGAGGCTGACCGTACCCGGGGATTCGGTGATGGCGGAGATCGCCGCGGTCTTCAACGAGGTCGCGGAACGCAACCAGCACCTGACCGGCGAGTTGGCGCGGGTGCGCCGCACGGTCGGGCGCGAGGGCAGGCTGGGCGAGCGGCTGGAGATCGGCGCGGGCGAGGGAGCCTGGGGCGCGGCCATCGACAACTGCAACGCGCTGATCGACGATCTGGCCCGGCCGATGGCCGAGGTGGGCCGGGTCCTCGGGTCGATCGCCGAGGGCGATCTGCAGCAGCGGATGGAGCTGCGCGCGCTCGGCCCCGACGGCGGCTCGCACCCGCTGCGCGGCGAGTTCCTGAAGATCGGGCGGACCGTCAACGGGCTGGTCGAGTCCCTGTCCGAGTTCACGGACGAGGTGACCAGGCTCGCCGTCGAGGTCGGCACCGAGGGCAAGCTCGGCGGCCAGGCCAGGGTCCGCGGCATGTCCGGTACCTGGAAGGACCTGACGGACTCGGTCAACATGATGGCCAGTCGGCTGACCGCGCAGGTGCGCGACATCGCGCTGGTCACCACCGCCGTCGCGAAGGGCGACCTCTCGCGCAAGGTCACCGCACAGGTGGCTGGCGAGATGCTGGAGTTGAAGAACACCGTCAACACCATGGTCGACCAGCTCTCCGGCTTCGCGGCCGAAGTGACGCGTGTGGCGCGCGAGGTGGGCACCGAGGGTCGGCTCGGCGGTCAGGCCACCGTGCCGGGCGTCGCCGGGACCTGGAAGGACCTCACCGACAACGTCAACCAGATGGCGGCGAACCTCACCGACCAGGTGCGCAGCATCGCCCAGGTGACGACGGCGGTGGCCCGCGGCGACCTGTCGCAGACCATCGAGGTCGACGCGCGCGGCGAGATCATGGAGCTGAAGAACACCATCAACACGATGGTCGACCAGCTCTCCGCCTTCGCCGACGAAGTGACGCGTGTGGCGCGGGAGGTGGGCACCGAGGGCAGGCTCGGCGGTCAGGCCACCGTGCCCGGCGCGGCCGGGGTGTGGCGCGGGCTGACCGACAACGTCAACTTCATGGCCTCGAACCTCACCGACCAGGTGCGCAACATCGCGACGGTGGCGACCGCCGTCGCGAAGGGCGACCTGACGCAGCGGATCACGGTCGACGCGCGCGGCGAGATCCTGCAGCTGAAGACGACGCTCAACACGATGGTCGGCCAGCTCTCCGCGTTCGCGGACGAGGTGACCCGGGTGGCCACGGACGTGGGCACCGAGGGGCGGCTCGGCGGGCAGGCGCAGGTACCGGGGGTCTCCGGCACCTGGAAGGACCTGACCAGCTCGGTCAACCTGATGGCCAACAACCTGACCAACCAGGTCCGCAACATCGCCGAGGTCACCACGGGGGTGGCGCGCGGCGACCTGTCCAAGAAGATCACCGTCGACGCGCGCGGCGAGATCCTGGAGCTGGTCACCACCGTCAACACCATGGTCGATCAGCTGTCGGTCTTCGCCGACGAGGTGACCAGGGTGGCCCGTCAGGTGGGCACCGAGGGCATTCTGGGCGGGCAGGCGAGGGTCAAGGGCGTCGAGGGGATCTGGCGCGACCTGGCCGAGAACGTCAACTTCATGGCGTCCAACCTCACCTTCCAGGTGCGCAACATCGCCCAGGTCGCCACGGCGGTCGCCGGCGGCGACCTGTCGAAGAAGATCACCATCGAGGCGCAGGGCGAGGTCGCGGCGCTCGCGGACACCCTCAACACGATGGTCGACCAGCTCTCCGGCTTCGCGGACGAAGTGACGCGTGTGGCGCGCGAGGTGGGCACCGAGGGCATCCTCGGCGGCCAGGCCCGCGTCCCCGGCGTCGCCGGGATCTGGAAGGACCTGACCGACAACGTGAACCTGATGGCCGACAACCTGAGCGGCCAGGTGCGGAACATCGCCCAGGTCACCACGGCCGTCGCCAAGGGCGATCTGACCCGCAAGATCGACGTCGACGCGCGGGGCGAGATCCTGGAGCTGAAGACCACCATCAACACGATGGTCGACCAGCTCTCTGCCTTCGCTGACGAGGTCACCCGCGTCGCCCGCGAGGTCGGCACCGACGGACGCCTCGGCGGCCAGGCCCGCGTGCCCGGCGTGGCCGGGACCTGGCAGGACCTGACCGAGTCCGTCAACGAGCTGGCGGGCAACCTCACCCGTCAGGTGCGCGCGATCGCCCAGGTGGCCACCGCGGTGACCAGGGGCGACCTGAGCCTGCGTATCGACGTGGACGCGTCCGGGGAGCTCGACGAGCTCAAGGACAACATCAACCAGATGATCGCCAACCTGCGTGAGACCACCAGGACCAACCAGGAGCAGGACTGGCTCAAGACCAACCTGGCCCGGATCTCCGGTCTGATGCAGGGCCGCCGGGACCTGGAGGCGGTCGCGGCGCTCATCATGAGCGAGCTGACGCCGGTCGTCTCGGCCCAGCACGGCGCGTTCTTCCTGGCCATGCCGGCGCTCCGCAACGCCGAGCTGCTGCCGGACTCCGGCGACGACGTGGTCCGCCACGACATGGTGCTGCGGCTGATCGGCTCCTACGGCTACCAGCGCCGGGCCATGCCGACCAGCTTCCATCCGGGTGAGGGCCTGGTCGGGCAGGCGGCGGTGGAGAAGAAGCCGATCCTGCTCAAGGACGCGCCGCCCGGGTATCTGAAGATCGCCTCCGGGCTGGGCGAGGCCGCGCCGGTCAATGTGATCGTGATGCCGGTGCTCTTCGAAGGCCGACTGCTCGGCGTGATCGAGTTGGCGTCGTTCAACGCCTTTACGAAGATCAGCATGGACTTCCTCGATCAGATCGCCGAAATGATCGGCGTGACCGTCAATACGATCGCGGTGAACACCAAGACCGAGGGCCTGCTGCTGGAGTCCCAGCGCCTGACCGCCGAACTGTCGATGCGCTCGGCCGAGTTGGAGGCCCGGCAGGAGGAGTTGCAGCGTTCCAACGCCGAGTTGGAGGAGAAGGCCGAGCTGCTGGCCGCGCAGAACCGCGACATCGAGATCAAGAACTCCGAGATCGAGGAGGCGCGACAGGTGCTGGAGGAGCGCGCGGAACAGCTCGCGCTCTCCTCCCGCTACAAGTCGGAGTTCCTGGCCAACATGTCCCACGAGCTGCGCACCCCGCTCAACTCGCTGCTGATCCTGGCCAAGCTGCTCTCCGACAACGCGGAGGGAAACCTCAGCCCCAAGCAGGTCGAGTTCTCCGAGACCATCCACGGGGCCGGCTCCGACCTGCTCCAGCTGATCAACGACATCCTGGACCTGTCCAAGGTCGAGGCGGGCAAGATGGACGTCCGCCCGGCCAGGATCGCGCTGGTGCAGCTGGTCGACTACGTCGAGGCCACCTTCCGCCCGCTGACCGCCGACAAGGGCCTGGACTTCGCGGTCCGGGTCTCGCCGGAGCTGCCGGTCACCCTGCACACCGACGAGCAGCGGCTCCAGCAGGTGCTGCGCAACCTGCTCTCCAACGCGGTGAAGTTCACCGACTCCGGCGCCGTCGAGCTGCTGATCCAGCCCGCGGGCGGTAACGGCGGTCAGCACCGGGTGCCGCAGGCGATCCGCGAGCAGCTGCTGGAGTCCGGCGCGATCAGCGATCCTGAGGAACCGCTGATCGCCTTCTCGGTCACCGACACCGGCATCGGCATCCCGCAGAACAAGCTCCGCGAGATCTTCGAGGCGTTCAAGCAGGCGGACGGCACGACCAGCCGCAAGTACGGCGGCACCGGACTCGGCCTCTCCATCAGCAGGGAGATCGCCCGGCTGCTCGGCGGCGAGATCAACGCCGAGAGCGAGATGGACCGCGGCAGCACCTTCACGCTCTACCTCCCGCTGCGCGAGGAGCCCGAGCCGGAGGCCGTGGGGACCGCCCCGGGGCAGTCGGCGCACTCGGTCCAGTCGGCACATTCGGCCAATTCCGCGCAGCCGGCGAATCCGGCGGCGCGGTGGGCGCAGGAGGTGATCGAGGCCGCGCACGAACGCCGCCGCGCCGCCGCCGCGCCGACCCTGCCGCGCTCCCTCCCCGCGGTCCCCACGCCCGCGCGGGAACTGGAGCCCGGCCCCGCGCTGACGCCGCGTCAGCAGGAGGCGTCCGACGGCGCGGCGGAACGGGAGGGTGCGCACGAGGAGCTGTTCGCGCCGTTCTCCGGACGCTTCAGCGGCGAGAAGGTGCTCATCGTCGACGACGACATCCGCAACGTCTTCGCGCTGACCAGCGTCCTGGAGACGTTCGGGCTCGGCGTCCTGTACGCGGAGAACGGCCGCGAGGGCATCGAGGTGCTGGAGCAGCACGAGGACGTGGCGCTGGTCCTGATGGACATCATGATGCCGGAGATGGACGGCTATGCGACGACCGAGGCGATCCGCAGCATGCCCCAGTTCGCCGGACTGCCGATCATCGCGCTGACCGCCAAGGCGATGAAGGGCGACCGCGAGAAGAGCCTCGCGGCCGGCGCTTCCGACCATGTGACCAAGCCGGTCGACACCGATCATCTGCTCGGCGTGATGGAGCACTGGCTTCGGGCGCGGGAGCGGTGAGGGAACGGAGCGGAGCCCAAGGGAGCGGAGAGGGAAAGGTCCTGACGCCCGTGCAGACGGGACCGTGGGAGCCGATCGTCCAGGCGCGCACGGGTCAGCGGCATATGCGTCCCGCAGCGCGCGCAGCAGGGTTGGCGGCGGGCGACTTCGGGGCATCTGACCGGAACCCGCGTCGTCGGATCCGGCCGGATCGAGTTGTCCCCACTCGTAAGGGTGGTGGCTCTGGGACACAGGAACCGGATAAGGTCACTCGGCGTTGCTACCGGTACTGGCTGGGTCACCGGGTGGCGGGCAGTGAGGTGCGGCTAGCATGACCGTCGGCAGGACAGTTGTGGACACACGAGCGGCGAACGGGTCCGACACGTACCGGGGAGCGGCTGGGGCCGTCGCGCCCGCAGTGGGGGCGGCACGAGGAGGGCAGGCCATGGTGCAGAAGGCCAAGATCCTCCTGGTCGACGACCGCGCGGAGAACCTCCTCGCTCTGGAGGCGATCCTCTCCGCCCTGGACCAGACGCTGGTCCGGGCCGGGTCGGGCGAGGAGGCGCTGAAGGCGCTGCTGAACGACGACTTCGCGGTCATCCTGCTGGACGTGCAGATGCCGGGCATGGACGGCTTCGAGACCGCCGCCCACATCAAGCGCCGCGAGCGGACGCGGGACATCCCGATCATCTTCCTGACCGCGATCAACCACGGTCCGCACCACACCTTCCGCGGCTACGCGGCCGGCGCGGTGGACTACATCTCCAAACCCTTCGACCCGTGGGTGCTGCGCGCGAAGGTCTCCGTCTTCGTCGAGCTCTACATGAAGAACTGCCAGCTCAAGGAGCAGGCCGCACTGCTGCGTCTGCAGTTGGAGGCCGGGCAGACGCCCGGCGCGACCCTGCTGGCCGAGTTCTCGGCCCGGCTGGCCGCCGTCGAGGAGCAGGCCGAGGCGCTGACCAAGCAGCTCGGCGACACCGCGGAGCCCGCCACCGTCGCCACCGCCACACACCTGGAACGCCGCCTGGCCGGGCTGCGCCGCGCCCTGGACGCACTGGGCCCCGTCTGACGCCCGGCGTCGGCAATCGCACCGGAATTCCCGACAGCTGACAGCGTGTCGCGCTTGACGCGGCGCAGGTGGCCGTATGCGGCACGACACGTTCGGAGCAACGGCGTGCGGCACGTGTTGCGCTTCTGTTCCCCCTAGTAATCTGAACGCCATGGCCACACGCACGTCCGGAAGCGGTTCGCAGACCCGAGGCGCGGGGACGGCGAAGAAGGCCACGCCTGCCAAGGCCGCCGCGAAGAAGGCGCCCGCCAAAAAAGCCACACCCTCGAAGAAGGCGGCTCCGGCCAAGAAGGCGGCCGCCCCCGCCGCCGCGCCGAAGCCCGCCCCTCCCAAGCCGATCGCCTACCGCGCCGTGCGCGGCGGCTGGCTCGGTATGGCGCACGGCGTCGGCGCGGTCGCCCGCGGCTTCGGCAACGGCGCGAAGGGCCTCCACCCGGCGCATCGCAAGGACGGCCTGGCGCTGCTGCTGATCGGGCTGGCGCTGCTCGTCGCGGCCGGCTCCTGGTCGGATCCGCAGGGCTGGCTCGGGATCCTGGTGACCGACGGGGTCAAGGGCGCGTTCGGTCAGCTGACCGTCGTCGTGCCGCTGCTGCTCTTCGGCATCGCGGTGCGGCTGATGCGGCATCCGGAGCGTCCCGAGGCCAACGGACGGATCGTCATCGGTCTGGGCGCGTTGACCACCGGCGTGCTCGGCTTGATCCACATCAGCTGCGGCGCGCCCGGTTTCCAGGCGGGTGCGACCAGGATCCGCGAATCCGGCGGGCTGATCGGTCTGGCCGCCTCGCGCTGGCTGATGTCCGCGGCCGGGCCGGCGCTGGCCGTGCCGTTCCTGGTGCTGGTCTCCTTCTTCGGCCTGCTGGTGGTCACCGCGACGCCGGTCAACCAGATCCCGCAGCGGCTCCGGCTGCTCGGCGAGCGCCTCTCCCTCATCGAACCGCTCCCGCAGCCCGGCGACCAGGACCAGTTCGACCAGGACGCGGGCCTGGACGGCCTGGGCTTCGGTGCGGACGGCGGTGCGGACGGCGGCGCGTCGATCCACGACTTCGAGGGCGAGCCCGGCACGCCGGAGGAGCGCGCGGTGCTGCTGGAGAAGCGCAATCAGCTGGAGCGCGAGGGCGCCGCCGCGCCCCGCCGTCGGCGTCCGCGCCGCCGGATCGGGGCGGGCGCGGACCAGGACCAGCCGGATCCCTTCGACACCATCGGCGTTGCCGCAGCCGCGGCCGCCGAGCTCGACGGCGCGGTGCAGCACGGCGTGCTGCCCTCGCCCGCGCTCGCGGACGTGCTCGGCCGGGTCAAGGACCGCACGCCGCCGAGCGACGTGCCGCCGCCCGTCGAGTTCGAGAAGGCCGACATCCCGCCGATGCCGGAGCAGGCGCCCGACGTGCCGCTGCCCGGCGCACGCAGGGAGGACGCCGCCGCCGAGGGCGCTGACGCCGCGACGGGCGGCATCCCGCCGCTCCGCTCCGAGCAGCTGCGGCTCCCAGGGGGGCACCCCCGGCCGGAGGCTGGGGGAGGGGGGACCTACCGGCTGCCCTCGCCCGACGTGCTGACACGCGGCGGTCCGGGCAAGGCGCGCAGCAAGGCCAACGACGACATCGTCGCCTCGCTCATGGGCGTCTTCGCGGAGTTCAAGGTCGACGCCGCTGTCACCGGCTTCACCCGAGGGCCGACGGTCACCCGCTACGAGGTCGAGCTGGGCCCGGCGGTCAAGGTCGAGCGGATCACCGCGCTGGCCAAGAACATCGCCTACGCAGTCGCCAGCCCGGACGTCCGGATCATCAGCCCCATCCCGGGCAAGTCCGCCGTCGGCATCGAGATCCCGAACACCGACAGGGAGATGGTCAACCTCGGCGACCTGCTCCGCTCCGGCGCGGCCACCGGCGACCTGCACCCGATGCTCGTCGGCATGGGCAAGGACGTCGAGGGCCAGACGGTGATGGCGAACCTCACCAAGATGCCGCACATCCTCGTCGCCGGCGCCACCGGCGCGGGCAAGTCCTCCTGCATCAACTGCCTGATCACCTCGGTGCTGATGCGGGCCACCCCGGACGACGTGCGGCTGGTCCTGGTCGACCCCAAGCGCGTCGAGCTGACCGCGTACGAGGGCGTGCCGCACCTGATCACGCCGATCATCACCAACCCGAAGAAGGCCGCCGAGGCGCTGCAGTGGGTTGTCCGCGAGATGGACCTGCGCTACGACGACCTGGCCGCCTTCGGCTTCCGCCACGTGGACGACTTCAACCGCGCGGTGCGCTCAGGCAAACTCCAGCCGCCACTCGGCAGCGAGCGCGTGCTGACGCCCTACCCCTACCTGCTGGTGATCGTCGACGAGCTCGCCGACCTGATGATGGTCGCCCCGCGCGACGTCGAGGACTCGATCGTCCGCATCACCCAGCTGGCCCGCGCGGCCGGCATTCACCTGGTGCTCGCCACCCAGCGGCCCTCGGTCGACGTGGTCACCGGCCTGATCAAGGCGAACGTGCCGTCCCGGCTCGCCTTCGCCACCTCCTCGCTCGCCGACAGCCGGGTCATCCTCGACCAGCCCGGCGCGGAGAAGCTGATCGGCAAGGGCGACGCGCTCTTCCTGCCGATGGGCTCGGGCAAGCCGGTGCGCATGCAGGGCGCGTTCGTGACGGAGGAGGAGGTCGCCGCCGTCGTCGAGCACTGCAAGGCGCAGCTGCAGGCGGAGTACCGGAACGACGTGACGGTGGGCTCGGGGCCGAAGAAGGAGATCGACGAGGAGATCGGCGACGACATGGACCTGCTGGTCCAGGCCGCCGAACTGGTCGTCAACAGCCAGTTCGGGTCGACCTCGATGCTCCAGCGCAAGCTGCGGGTCGGTTTCGCCAAGGCGGGCCGACTGATGGACCTGATGGAGTCGCGCGGGATCGTCGGCCCGAGCGAGGGCTCCAAGGCCCGTGACGTGCTGATCCAGCCGGACGAGCTGGACGGCGTGCTGCTCACCCTCCGGGGGGAATGAGCGCGCGAACGCGTATCCGGTCTGGTCTCCTTGTCGTTGACGGGGACGGCGGGGAACCGATCGGAGCACCTTCGCGTCCCCACTTCCGACACTCCGTCATCTCCCTCCCCTCACAGGGCGGATCCAGGGGCCGACCGTCTCGGTAACGATCCGGACGCAGAGCTTCACATTCGGCCGAATCCCGGTTGAGCGAGGTCCGGACCCGCCCCCTAGACTGGTGCTTCGACGGCGTTCTCCGGGGGTCGCCACCCCCGTGCAGAAGCCTGGCCGCCCACGTTGGAAAGGCGCCCCTTGTGACGACCGGCACGACCTCTCCCGAATCGCCCGAGCCCACCCGGCACGAGCCCTCGATCGGGCAGGTGCTCGGTTCCGCGCGCATCGCTGCGGAGCTGAGCGTCGAGGAGGTCAGCGCGCAGACACGCGTCCGCGTGCCGATCGTGCAGGGCATCGAGGAGGACGACTTCTCCCGCTGCGGCGGAGACTTCTACGCCCGCGGTCACGTCCGCGCCATCGCGAAGGCCGTCGGGGTCGACGGCGACGAACTGGTGCGGCGCTACGACGCGGCCCACGGCGGCAGCCCGCAGCTGGCGAAGGTCCCGCTCTTCGAGACGGCGGGCGACCGCAGGATCTCCACGGAGCGCCGCCGGCCGAACTGGACGGCGGCGATGGTCGCCGCGATCGTCGTGGTCGTCGCAGTGATCGGCTTCAACCTGGCGAGCGGCGGCCCGAAGGCGCCGACCGCGTCCGCGGTGGTCCCGAGCGTGACGGCTTCGCCGTCGATCGGCCCGGTCCTCCACCCGAGCGCCCCGGCGGCGGCCCCGGTCAAGCCGAGCGCGATCGCGGCGGCGCCGGCGGGCAAGGTCACGGTGAAGCTGGCCGCGCAGAACGCGGACAGCTGGCTTCTGGTGAAGGACGGCGCGGGGCGTGTGCTGTTCCAGGGAGACCTGGCCCAGGGACAGACGCAGACCTTCACGGACGCGAAGCAGCTGAAGCTGGTCCTCGGGAACGCGGGGGCGGTGCACGTCTGGGCCAACGGCAAGGACCTCGGCTCGGTCGGAGCGGACGGCCAGGTGGTCAACGTCACCTACACCCCGGGCGACCCTGTCGCGGGCTGACCTTCGGGCAATTTGCGCCTTCGGCGCGTGGGCGCGACAGGTTACGACGGAGGGTCGGTTGCACCTCAGGGGCGCGGGGAACTGCGCGACAAGCCACCCTCGGACGTAGAGCCCCGATCGCGCAGGGCCATCCGCACCGGGTGGTTTCTCGCGCAGTTCCCCGCGCCCCTGATGGTGATCCGCTTGCCCAATGCTCGGGCTTGTGCAAAACCTCGGTAACCTTGGCGACATGCCCGAACGCCGCACAGTCGCCCTTGTCACCCTTGGATGCGCCCGCAACGAGGTCGATTCCGAGGAACTCGCCGGGCGGCTGGAAGCCGACGGCTGGGAGCTCGTCGCCGACGCCGCCGACGCGGACGTCGCCGTCGTCAATACCTGCGGCTTCGTCGAGGCCGCCAAGAAGGACTCTGTCGACGCCCTGCTTGAGGCCAACGACCTCAAGGGTCACGGCCGCACTCAGGCCGTCGTCGCCGTCGGCTGCATGGCCGAGCGCTACGGCAAGGAGCTCGCCGAGGCGCTGCCCGAGGCCGACGCCGTGCTCGGCTTCGACGACTACGCCGACATCACCGAGCGGCTGCAGAACATCCTCTCCGGCGGCAAGCACGAGTCGCACGTCCCGCGCGACCGCCGGAAGCTGCTTCCGCTGACCCCCGTCGAGCGGCAGGCCGCCGCCGAGGCCGTCGCGACCCCCGGGCACGGCCAGGGCGTCACCGAGGTCGCGGACCTCCCGGAGGGCGTCGCCCCCGCGTCCGGGCCGAGGACCCTGCGCCGGCGGCTGGACGACAGCCCCGTTGCTTCGGTCAAGCTCGCGTCCGGCTGCGACCGGCGCTGCAGCTTCTGCGCGATCCCGGCCTTCCGTGGGTCCTTCCTCTCGCGGCGGCCGTCCGACGTGCTGAACGAGACCCGCTGGCTCGCCGAGCAGGGCGTCCGCGAGGTCATGCTGGTCAGCGAGAACAACACCTCCTACGGCAAGGACCTCGGGGACATCCGGCTGCTGGAGACTCTGCTGCCGGAGCTCGCCGAGGTGCCGGGTGTCGAGCGGGTGCGGGTGAGCTACCTGCAGCCCGCCGAGATGCGTCCCGGTCTGATCGACGCGCTGACCGGGACCGACAAGGTCGTGCCCTACTTCGACCTGTCCTTCCAGCACTCCGCGCCGAACGTGCTGCGCCGGATGCGCCGTTTCGGTGACACCGACCGCTTCCTCGCGCTGCTGGACCAGATCCGCGCCAAGGCCCCCGAGGCCGGCGCGCGCTCGAACTTCATCGTCGGCTTCCCCGGCGAGACCGAGGCCGACCTGGCCGAGCTGGAACGCTTCCTCACCCACGCCCGCCTCGACGCCATCGGCGTCTTCGGCTACTCCGACGAGGAGGGCACCGAGGCCGCCGACTACGACGGCAAGCTGCCCGAGGACGTCGTCGCCGAGCGGCTCGCCAAGATCAGCAGGCTGGCCGAGGAGCTCACCGCGCAGCGCGCGGAGGAGCGGATCGGCAGCAGCGTGACCGTGCTGGTCGAGGCGCTCGGCGGGGAGGACGGCGAGGACGGTGTCATCGGGCGCGCCGCGCACCAGGCGCCCGAGACGGACGGCATCACCATCCTGCTCGGCGCGACGGACGGGCTGTCGGTCGGGGACCTGGTCGAGGCCAAGGTCACCGCGAGCGAGGGCGTCGACCTGTATGCCGAGGTGTGCGCGTGACACAGACGCCGGGGGGCGGAGCGGCGAGAACGGGCGCTCCGATCGCCACGCCCGCAGGCGGCGGGGCGACGGGGTCGAGCCTGTGGAACGTCCCGAACGCGCTGACGATGCTGCGTCTGTTGATCGTTCCGCTCTTCGCGGCGCTCTTGTTCGCTGATGGCGGACACGATCCGAAATGGCGCGCCTACGCCTGGGCGGCGTTCGCCGTTGCGATGATCACCGACCTCTTCGACGGCGAGCTCGCCCGCCGGATGGGTCTGGTCACCGACTTCGGCAAGATCGCCGACCCGATCGCCGACAAGGCGATCATGGGGACCGCGCTGATCGGCCTCTCCGCGCTGGGCGATCTGGCCTGGTGGGTGACGGTCGTGATCCTGGTCCGCGAGATCGGCATCACGCTGATGCGCTTCTGGGTGATCCGCTTCGGTGTGATCCCCGCCAGCCGGGGCGGCAAGCTCAAGACGCTGACCCAGGGAATCGCGGTCGGCATGTACGTGTTGGTGCTGACCGGACCCCTGGCCTCCGCGCGCTGGTGGCTGATGGGCGTCGCTGTCCTGCTCACCGTGGGCAGCGGCCTCGACTACATCCGCCAGGCGCTCGTGCTGCGCCGAGCCGGCCTGGCCGGGCGCGCGAGCACGGGGCAGTGACGTGAGCGGCGCCGACGAGGTTCTCGCGGCGCTGGTGCGTGCGGGCGCGACACTGGCGGTCGCCGAGTCGCTGACGGGCGGTCTGCTGGCGGCAGAGTTTGTGGCCGTCCCAGGAGCGTCGAAGGCGTTCCGGGGCTCGGTGACGGCCTACGCCACCGAGCTCAAGGGCTCCGTCCTCGGCGTCGACGCCGGCCTGCTGGCCGCGCGCGGCGCGGTGGACCGGGATGTCGCGGCCCAGATGGCAACCGGTGTCCGGACGCTGATGGGAGCGGACTTCGGTCTCGCGACCACGGGTGTAGCGGGTCCTGACTCGCAGGACGGGCACCCGGTCGGCACGGTTTTCGTGGCGGTTTCGAGTGCGGGTGGAGAATCAGTCTCTTCGCTCCACTTGTCAGGGGATCGTGTCACAATCCGACGCAAGGCTGTTTCGGCCGCTGTGGAACTGCTCGCACAGGCGCTGGAGGGCAAACCGGTGGGTTAGGAAAGGTGCTCCTACCGGGAAGAACACAAGGGACGGGCCGGAAAGATTCGCGGGCCATACCGCGAACAACAGGGGAGGGGCCATGGATGCAGCCCAGAGTGAACACGACCAGGCTCCCCGCACGTGATGCGGGGCAGGCGGTACGGTGGGGCTGTGAGGTCTCAAGCCGCGGTCCTAGGAGGGAGCACCCGATGATCCTGCTCCGTCGTCTGTTGGGTGACGTGCTGCGTCGGCAGCGCCAGCGCCAGGGCCGCACCCTGCGCGAGGTGTCGGCTGCCGCGCGGGTCTCGCTCGGATACCTCTCCGAGGTCGAGCGTGGACAGAAGGAGGCCTCGTCCGAGCTGCTCTCCGCGATCTGTGACGCCCTTGACGTGCGTATGTCCGAGGTCATGCGCGAGGTGAGCGACGAGCTCTCGCTCGCGGAGCTGGCCGCGGGCGAGGCGGTACGCCCCTCGCTGCTGGAGCCGGTCTCCGTGCCTCCGGCCGAGCGCGTGCCGTCGCTCGTACCGAAGGCAAGCGCGATGGATGTCGTCGCGGCGTAGCCGCTGAGCTGAACCGAGCTGGACGGCCCCTCCCCGAGTCACTGGTTGGCTGCGGGGAGGGGCCGTTTGCGCTGCGCGTGGATACGATGACCTTGTCGTCCCAGTTCGGGAGGGTTCGTGGTGTCGATACCCCGGCGAAGTCCGCTGACGTGGGTCGTCTGCGCGCTGCTGAGCGCGGGCGCGTGGGCGCTGTTGCTGACGGACCACACCGACGCCGGCCTGGGCCTGATGTTCGCGGGCGGCTGGAACCTCAGCCTGTTGCCGGTGCACGCGATGAAGCACAGTTCACGACGAGGGAAGTTGCACCTCCAGGGGCGCGGGGAACTGCGCGAGTAACCCCCCTGTGCGGATGGCCCTGAACGTTGAGGACCATCCGCGTGTCAGTGGCTTGTCGCGCAGTTCCTCGCGCCCCTGGAGGTGCAACGCACCCTCAGCTGCGAAGGCGGAGGCCCCTCGGGGTTGGCAGGAAACCCGCGGATTCCAGGACGGGGCTGAGCGCGGAGGTCAGCGCGGGTTCGCCGTTGATGCGTTCGATCATCAAATCCCTCAAGGCTCCCTCGTGGACGGCACGAGCCAGCGCCGTCGCCGCGTGGCCCAGGCGTTGGTGATCCGCCGCCCACGACAACAGCGTCTTGCCGCCGCGTTCCACGTAGGCGACGAGCTCGCCGTCGACGAGCGCGACGAGCGCGCCCGCCTTGCGGCCGGGTTTGTGGGAGGAGGCCGCGCCGCCGGGGGGTTCAGGCCACGGCAGCGCCGCGCCGTACGCGTTCGCCGGGTCGGCGGCGGCCAGGACGACCGCGTCGGGGGCCTCCGCCACGCCCGCCTCGGCGCGGCGCTCCAGCGCCGCGCTCACCGCGCGCAGGCGGTCGATCGCGCCGTCGGAGGCGAACTGCGCCGCGCCCAGCCCGTCCACCACGTAGCCGCGACGCGTGCGCCCGGTGTCCTCGAAGGCCGACAGCACTCGGTACACGCCGGCGAAGCCGCCCGGCGCCCGCTCGGCCTGGACCGCACCCCTGGTCACCACCCCGTGTCGGTCCAGCAGCGTCTGCGCCAGCGCGTGTGCCCGCTGGGTCGGATCCTGGAGCGGGGTGGGCAGCAGCGACCAGCGGCCCGCCGTCGTGGGGAGTGAAGCGGCGCGGGGGAGCGGGCGGGAGCCGCCGTAGCGGGCGCGTGGCGTCGCGCGGGGGGCGCGGTGGGCCGTCGAGCCCGGCGTGCGGCCGGAGCCGAGCAGTGCGCGCAACGGTGCCAGGGTGTCGTTGGTGACCCGGCCGGACCAGGTCAGGTCCCACAAGGCCGTCGCCAGCTCGGCGGGAGGCGTGACCGTACCCGGCAGCTGCTGGGTGACCTGGTCGGCCAGCTGGCGGAAGAAGAGCCCGTAGCCGGGGGCCAGCGCTGCCAGTACCGCGTAGTGCAGGGGGGTGAGCTCCAGCTCCAGTGGCTCCGGCAGCAGCAGCGGGGCGGCGTCCGCCGGGTGGAGGGCGATCCAGCCGTCCTTGCCCGGCAGTGCGCCGACGCCCGCCCAGAGCAGCTCGCCCGAGGCGGTCAGCTCGTCGAGCAGGGCCGGGCTGTAGTCGGCGACGCGGCCCGGAAGCACCAGCCGCTCCAACGCGGAGGCCGGCACCGGCGCGCCCTGGAGCTGTTCGACAGCGCGGAGCAGGCCGTCCACGCCTCGTAGGCGGTTCCCGCCGCCGAGGTGCTGCCACTGCGGCAGGAACGTCGCCAGCGCTCGCGGCGGGACCGGCTCGACCTCATGCCGGAGTGCCGCCAGCGAGCGCCGCCGCAGCCGCCGCAGCACCTCGGCGTCGCACCATTCCGTGCCGGAGCCGCCGGGCCGGAACTCGCCCTGGACGACGCGGCCGCCCGCCGCGAGCCTCTGCAGGGTGCCGAGCACGACGGCCGGGCCAAGTCCGAGCCGCGTGGCGGCGTCGGCGACGGTGAACGGGCCATGCGTGCGCGCGTGGCGGGCGAGCAGATCGGCGAGGGGGTCCTTGACCGGCTCCGTGAACGCCTCCGGCACTCCCACCGGGAGGGGCGTGCCGAGCGCGTCGCGCAGTCGGCCTGCGTCCTCGATCGCGGCCCAGCGCTGCTCGCCCGCGATCCGCACGTCGATGACCCGCCGCTGGGCCTGGAGCTCGCGCGCCCAGCCGGGCTCCGCGCCGCGTTCGGCGAGCTCGGCGTCGGAGAGCGGGCCGAGCAGCCGCAGGGCGTCGGCGACGCCCTCGAGGTCCCTGATCCGGCGCTCGGGGGTGAGCCGCTGGAGCTCGGCCTCCAGCTCGGCGAGCACGCCCTCGTCCAGCAGTTCGCGCAGCTCCGCCTGGCCGAGCAGTTCCGCCAGCAGGCGCGAGTCGAGCGCGAGCGCGGAGGCGCGGCGCTCGGCGAGCGGGGAGTCGCCCTCGTAGAGGAACTGGGCGACGTAGCCGAAGAGCAGCGAGCGGGCGAAGGGGGAGGGCTCGGGCGTGGTCACCTCGACGATGCGGACCTTGCGCGTCTCGATGTCCTGCATCAGCTCGACCAGGCCGGGGACGTCGAAGACGTCCTGGAGGCACTCGCGAACGGCCTCCAGCACGATCGGGAACGAACCGAACTCGGCCGCCACCGACAGCAGTTGCGCGGCCCGCTGGCGCTGCTGCCAGAGTGGCGTGCGGCGGCCGGGACTGCGCCTCGGCAGTAGCAGCGCTCGGGCGGCGCACTCGCGGAAGCGCGCGGCGAAGAGCGCGGACCCGCCGACCTGGTCGGTGACGGTCTGCTCGACCGTCGTGGCGTCGAAGACGACGGCGTCCGCGCCGACCGGCGCCTCGTCCGCGCCTGCCGAGGCCGCCGGCCGGTCCGGGTCGGGGAAGTCGAGCAGGTCGACGTCGGGCAGCCGCAGCACGATGCCGTCGTCGGCGTGCATGACCTGGGCGTCCATGCCGTGGCGCTCGGCCAGGCGTGCGCCCAGCGCGAGCGCCCACGGCGCGTGCACCTGGGCGCCGAAGGGCGAGTGCACGGCGATCCGCCAGTCGCCCAGTTCGTCACGGAAACGCTCGACCACGATCGTTCGATCATCCGGAAGGTGGCCGGTCGCCTGGCGCTGCTCGGCGAGATAGTTGAGCAGATTGCTCGCGGCCCACGCGTCCAGCCCGGCGGCGGCCAGCCGCGTCGTCGCCTTGTCGGCGGGCAGTGCGGCGACCTCGCGGAGGAAGCCGCCGACGGCGCGGCCGAGCTCCAGGGGGCGGCCGAGCGCGTCGCCGTGCCAGAACGGCAGCTTGCCGGGGACGCCGGGGGCGGGGGAGACGAGCACCTTGTCGTGGGTGATGTCCTCGATCCGCCAGGAGCTGGTGCCGAGGGTGAAGACGTCACCGACCCGCGACTCGTAGACCATCTCCTCGTCCAGCTCACCGACGCGGCCGCCGCCCTTCTTCGGGTCGGCCCCGGCCAGGAAGACGCCGAAGAGCCCGCGGTCGGGGATCGTGCCGCCGGAGGTCACCGCGAGCCGCTGCGCGCCGGGGCGGGCCGAGACCGTGCCGGTGACGCGGTCCCAGACGATGCGCGGACGCAGCTCGGCGAAGGCGTCGGACGGATACCGCCCGGCCAGCATGTCCAGCACGCCCTCGTAGGCCGAGTGCGGCAGCGACGCGAAGGGCGCGGCGCGGCGGACCAGGGTCAGCAACTCCTCGACGTCCCAGCTGTCCATCGCCGTGATCGCGACGATCTGCTGGGCCAGGACGTCGAGCGGATTGCGCGGCACCCGCAGCGCCTCGATCGCGCCGGCCCGCATCCGCTCGGTGACGACGGCGGACTGGACCAGATCCCCCCGGTACTTGGGGAAGACGACGCCGGTCGACACCGCGCCGACCTGATGCCCGGCCCGGCCGACCCGCTGCAGCCCAGAGGCGACCGAGGGCGGCGACTCGACCTGCACCACCAGGTCGACCGCGCCCATGTCGATGCCGAGCTCCAGGCTGGACGTCGCGACGACGGCGGGCAGGCGACCGGACTTCAGCTGCTCCTCGACGTCGGCGCGCTGCTCCTTGGAGACCGAGCCGTGGTGCGCGCGGGCCAGCACGGGGGGCGCGCCCTTGGCGGCCCCGGCCTGAGCCATCGTCACGGCCGGGGCGTGGTCGGCGGGCAGGGCCTCGCCGGTGGCGCGTTCGAGGGCGATCTCGTTGAGGCGGTTGCAGAGACGCTCGGCGAGACGGCGGGAGTTGGCGAAGACGATCGTCGAGCGGTGCGCCTGGACGAGATCGGTGATCCTCTCCTCGACGTGCGGCCAGATGGACGCGGCCCGCTCCGGTTCGTCCTCCTTCGTGCCGCGCCCACCTGAGAGCTCGCCCAGATCCTCGACGGGGACGATGACGGAGAGGTCGAACTGCTTCTCTGACGGCGGCTGGACGATCGTCACCTGCCGGCTGGGGCTCAGGAAGCGGGCGACCTCCTCGACCGGTCGGACGGTGGCGGAGAGCCCGATGCGGCGAGCGGGGGCGGGCAGCAGCTCGTCGAGCCGCTCGAGGGTCAGCGCGAGGTGCGCGCCGCGCTTGGTGCCTGCGACGGCGTGGACCTCGTCGAGGATGACCGTCTCCACGCCCCTGAGTGCGTCGCGCGCGGCGGAGGTGAGCAGCAGGAAGAGCGACTCGGGGGTGGTGATCAGGATGTCCGGCGGATGCGTCGCGAAACGGCGCCGCTCGGCCGGCGGGGTGTCGCCGGAGCGGATCGCGACCTCGATCTCCGGCTCCGGCAGCCCGAGCCGGACCGACGCCTGCCGCAGGCCCGCGAGCGGCGCGCGGAGATTGCGCTGCACGTCGACGGCGAGCGCCTTCAGCGGCGAGACGTAGAGCACGCGGCAACGGCGCTTGGCCTCGGCGGGCGGCGGCGTGGACGCGAGCCCGTCCAGCGCGGAGAGGAACGCGGCCAGGGTCTTGCCCGAGCCCGTCGGCGCGACCACCAGCACGTCGCTTCCCGCGTCGATGGCCCGCCACGCGCCCTCCTGCGCGGAGGTGGGCGCGGGAAACGCGCCCTCGAACCACGCGCGGGTGGGCGCGGAGAAGCCTGCGAGGGCGGTTTCGGGTTTCGCGCGTGCCATGCGCCCATCGTGCCGTGCGGCACTGACAAACCGCAGACGGCTCCGCTTTTGCCGCCACCTCTGGTTGCACCTCCGGGGGCGCGAGGAACTGCGCGAGTAACCCCCCTGTGCGGATGGCCCTGAACGTTGAGGACCTTCCGCGTGTCAGTGGCTTGTCGCGCACGCAGTGAATCAAGCAGAGCCCCGCGCCCCTGGAGGTGCAACCAGCGCCCCGTTGTGACCTGACGCGCTCATGCGGCGGAGCCGTGCATCGGCAGAGATCCGCGCCTCCGGAGGTGCAACTACAGGCGGGAGCGAAGGGAAGCGCTGCGTGTCCCCGGTCGGCGCAGCTGAACAGGCGAGGGGACAAAGTGATCCATATCGTATGAATATCCCTGCCCAGGGCGCAGCTTCCGCGCCCCGAACCGTGGAGGCCTGGTGGCGCGTGTCGCGAAGGGCCTGCGATCCGCGACGGCGCGCTGCGCCGTCGTGCTCGCGTTGGTGACGCTGCTGCTCGGCGGCGCCGTCCCCTACGTCGGCGGCACCGGTCGCCTCTACCTCGCCTACCTCGTCGTCGCCACGCGGCCCGACGCCGGCGGGATCGCCGCCGCCGACGACGCGATCCGCGCCGAGGAGGGGGTCGTCGGGCAGGAGTACCCCCAGATCGGCGTGGTCCTCGCCTTCGCCTCCGCCACCGACTTCGGCATCCGGGTGCGTGAACACAACGGCATCGCCGCGGCCGGCGCGAGCCGGACCGCGCCGGTGCCGGACCCGAGGGGCGTCAGCGCCGGGCTCATGGTCCAGGCGGCCGCCGCCGAGCGCTCGGCCGTCGCGGACGCGACCACCGGGGCCCGTGCGGACGACATCCCGATGGCCGCCGACCCGCACGGCCGGACCCAGTGGAACCAGACCATGGTGGGCGAGAGCACCCGCCTCTCCGACGCCGACGCCGCGGCGCTCAGCAATGTCGTCGTCGCTGTGCTCGACTCCGGCGTCGACGACACCCACCCGGACCTGCGCAGCGCCGTCGATCCGAGCCGCTCCGTCTCCTGCGCGACCGGCTCGCCGGACACCAGGGCCGGTGCCTGGCGCCCGGACGCCGGGCTCGGCGAGAGCGGGCACGGCACGCACGTCAGCGGGATCATCGCGGCGAACCGGCCCGGCCAGGGCGTCGTCGGCGTCGCGCCCGGTGCGCGGATAGCGGCTGTGCGGCTGCTGGGCGACGCCGGGCAGTACTACGGCGAGAACATCGTCTGCGGCTTCCTCTGGGCGGCCGACCACGGCGCCCAGGTGATCAACGACAGCTACTTCGCGGACCCGTGGAAGTACAACTGCCCCGAGAACGCCGACCAGGCGGCCGTCATCGCCGCCGTCGGCCGCGCCGTCCGGTACGCGCAGGGCAAGGGCGTGCTGGTCGTCGCCTCCGCCGGGAACGACGCCCAGGACCTGGGCGGCCCGCGCGTCGACGACCGGAGTCCGAACGACCGCACCGACGGCGGCACCGCCGCGGTGCGCCACCTGGGCAAGGAGTGCATCCGCCTGCCCGGCGGCCTGCCGGGCGTGCTGGACGTGAGCGCTTTGGTGCAGGACGGCAGTCTGGCCGCGTACTCCAACTGGGGCAGCGGGCAGGTCGCCCTCGCGGCCCCGGGCGGTGACCCGGACGGTGGGATGGCCCAAGCCGTCGTCTCCGACTGGCCCGGTGGCCGCTACGCGGCCCTGGCCGGGACCTCCATGGCGGCGGCGCACGTCAGCGGTGTCGCGGCGGTCGAGGCCGCGCGGCACCCGGGCGTCCGGGGTGCGGCCCTCGCGCGCCTGCTGGAACAGCAGGCGCTGCCGCTCGGTTGCCCGTCGCACAAGCCCGGTGGCAAGGACTGCCCCGGCGGCGCGTACTACGGCTACGGGCTGGTCGACGTGCGCTGAGCAGCCGGGGGGCGACTTACCGGGTGCCGCGCTTGGTCAGCTGTTCGAAGTAGCCGAGCAGGAGCGCGCACAGCTCCGCGGTCAGCGCAGGGACCTGCGCCTCCTCGGCCGCGACAAGAAGCGGAAGCACTCCCTTGTAGGCGGCCAGGGTCACCGTCGCGGCCAGTCGCAACTCCGAGTCGGGGAGCTGCGGCGCGTAGATGGCCAGCAGCGCCGCGATCCTGGCGTGGGTCCGCGCGACGAGTGGAGCCTGCAGGTCGACGACGTGCGCGGGGGTGTCGCCGCCGACGAAGAGCACCAGGCAGGCCGGGTTGTCCCGGTGGAACGCGACGATCGGGCCGAGCGCGCCGGTCAGGGCCGCGTCCAGCGGGGTGAGCACCGGATCCACCACCGCGAACGGGGCCAGCAGCTCGTCCAGTTGATCGGCGTAGGCGCCGGCCAGAGCGGCAGCGATCGCGTCCTTGTTCGGAAAGTACTGGTAGAGCGAGCCGGGGGAGACGCCGGCCCGGGCGGCGATGGCATTGGTCGTGGTGGCCGAGTATCCGGACTCGACGAAGACCTCGCCCGCGGCCTGGAGCAGCTGGGCGATCCGGCGCTCACCGCGCGCCTGACGACGCCTGGGCCGCTCGGCGTCGGGCTCGGCGGCTGCAGCTTCTGCGGGCTGGGCGGGGGTGGTGGTCTCGGCGCTCACCCTGCCGATGGTAGGGCGCGTTGACGAATGCGAGCAATCACTCGTAATCTCAGAAGCGGGATATGCGAGCAAATGCTCGCGTTCTCTTCCTGGTCCTGTCATGCCCTTCTGCTCAGGGGGACACCCATGTCCGCTTCCATCCACACACCAGCCGAGGCGTCCGCTGCTCCCGGTTCAACGCAGCCCGGCTCACCACCGCCCGGTGCCGCCGCCCGAACACCAGGGCGCGGCTGGACGCTCGCGATCGTCTCGATCGCGACCTTCATGCTGATGCTCGACCTCACCGTCGTGAACGTCGCACTCCCGGACCTGCGCAACGCGCTGCACGCCGACTTCTCCGGCCTGCAGTGGGTCCTCGACGCCTACGCGCTGACGCTCGCCGCCTTCCTGCTGACCGGTGGCTCGCTCGCCGACCGGCTCGGCCGCAAGCGGGTCTTCATCGCCGGATTCGGCCTCTTCACCGCCGCTTCGCTGGCCTGCGGGGCGGCGCCCGACATCGTCGCGCTCAACGTCGCCCGTGGGCTTCAGGGCGTCGGCGGGGCCGTGCTCTTCGCCGTCGGGCCGGCGCTGATCGGCCAGGAGTTCCGGGGCAAGGACCGGGCGAAGGCCTTCGGCGTCTTCGGCGGCGTCTCGGGTCTCGCGATCGCCTTCGGTCCGCTGATCGGCGGAGGACTGACCAGCGGCGTCGGCTGGCGGTGGATCTTCCTGATCAACGTCCCGATCGGGGTGGCCGCGATGGTCCTCGGAGTCCTCCGGATGCGTGAGTCCCGGGAGCCGGGCGCCCACCGGGTGGACTGGGTCGGCCTGACGCTCTTCTCGGTCGCGCTCTCCATGCTCGTGCTCGGCTTCCTGCGGGGCGAGGCGGAGGGCTGGACCAGCCCGCTGATCCTCTCCCTCTTCGCCGGCGGGGTGGTGCTGCTCGCGATCTTCGTCCTGGTCGAGCGGCGGGCGGGCGCGGCGGCCATGCTCGATCTCTCGCTCTTCCGGATCCGCACCTTCAACGGGATCTCGGTGGCGACGTTCCTCGGCAACGCCGCGGGCATGTCCGCGATCTTCCTTGAGGTCTCCTACATGCAGAACGTGATCGGCTCCTCGCCCTGGGAGGCCGGCCTGCGCTTCCTGCCGCTGACGCTGATGCTCTTCGTGGCCGCCGCGGTGACCGGCAGCCTGACCGTCGCGGTGCCGCCCCGGGTCCTGGTCGGGGTGTCGCTCACACTGATCGCGGTCGGGCTGGTGCTCGTCCGGCTGGTCGACGTGCACAGCGGCTGGACGGCGATGCTGCCGAGCCTGATCGTGACCGGAGCCGGGATGGGCATGTTCAACCCGCCGCGCGCCTCCATCTCCATCGGGGTCGCCGAGCCCGCCCGCGCCGGGATGGCGGCGGGGATGGGTGAGACCTTCCAGCAGGTCGGCATCGCCATCGGGATCGCGGGCTTCGGCGCGCTCTTCCAGCACCGGGTCGGCGACGCCTTCGCCTCGTCCGTGCCCGGCGCGAGCGAGACCGCCAGGCAGGCCGTCGCGGCAGGGGCCGGGGACCAGTTGGCGCGAACCGTTCCGGCGGCCATGCGGCAGACCGTGGCGGAGGCGGCCCGCTCGGCGTTCGTGCACGGCCTCGGCGACGTGCTGCTGATCTGCGGCGGCGTGGCCGGTCTCGGCGCGCTGATCGCCTTCCTGACGCTCAGCCGTAAGGACCTGCACGAGAGCGCGCTCGCGGAGGCCTGAGCCGGTGCGGCGGGTCAGGCGGGTGAACCGGTGGAGCATCCGAGGAGGTGCCCCACCGCCCGGTCGCCGACCGCTCCCGCATCGTGGACGACGCCTCGGCGGCGGCCTTCCTGCGTGCCAGACTGGCAGGCAGGGAGGCCGCGTCGTGAGTGGAAGAGCATGAACGAAGAGAGTGCCCACTACTGGCAGCATCCGGCCCTGCCCGGCGTCGATCTGCTGCGGGCCCACTACGTCCGCCACTCCTTCGGCAAGCACACGCACGACGGGTACGTCCTCGCCTCCATCACCGCCGGGGTCGAGGCCTTCCACTACCGGGGCGGCCTGGAGGTCGCCCCCGCAGGCAGCGTCGCGCTCGTCGAACCGGACCGCGTGCACACCGGGCACGCCGGGGTGCCGGACGGCTGGAGCTACCAGGTGCTCTATCCGAGTTCGGCTCAGCTCGCCTCCGTCGCCGCCGAGTTGGGCGCGGCACCGGGCTCGCCGGGCTTCGGCACGGCCGTCGTCCACGACGACGAGCTGACCCGGCTGGTGCAGCAGACCCACCGGGCCGCCGAACAGAACCAGGTGCTGGCGGCCAGCACCTTCCTGCGGCTCGCGCTCGCGCGGGCGGTGCGGCAGCACTCCTCGCAGCGCCTGATCCGCTCCGCCGCCGGCGGCGTGCTCGGCGCCGCGACGGCCGCGCGCGACCTGCTGGTGGCGCGGCTGGAGGAGCCGCCCACGCTGGAGGAGCTGGCCGACGCGGTCGGCGCGCGCCCGTTTCCGCTGCTCCGCGCCTTCCGGGAGACGTACGGACTGCCGCCGCACGCCTGGCTCACCCAGCAACGCGTGCGGACGGCACGCGCGATGCTGGACACCGGCGCCTCACCGGCGGACGTGGCGGTGGCCGTGGGCTTCGTCGACCAGGCCCACCTGACCCGGCACTTCAGGCGCATCATGGGCGTGCCGCCCGGTGCGTACCGTCGGGTGCGCAAGAACGTACAAGAAACGATCGGTCGATCACCCGCAGGATGAGCGTATGACCGCTCTGCAGCACGGCCGAGAAGACGTCGAAGACATCGAAGAAACGCGCAGCGCCGCTGTCGCTGCTGCCTCCGGCCGGCCCGGCCGGCCCGACCGGGCCGTGGTGCGGGACTCGCTCGCGGTGGGTCTCGCGGTCGGCGTCTCCGGCGTCGCGTTCGGGGTCACCGGCGCGGCCGCGCACCTCACGGTGTGGCAGATCTGCGCACTGAGCCTGCTCGTCTTCACCGGGGCCTCGCAGTTCGCGCTGGTCGGCTCGTTGGCGGCAGGTGCCGCACCGTTCGCCGCGGTGGCGGGCGCGCTCTTTCTCGGCGTGCGGAACAGCTTCTACGGCATGCGGCTCGGGGAGCGACTGCAACTGCCACGTTGGGTACGGCCGTTCGCGGCGCAGGCGGTGATCGACGAGACCGCCGCCGTGGCGCTCGTCCAGCCCGACCGCCGCTCGGCGCGGCTCGGCTTCACGGTGACGGGCGTCTGCCTCTACGCGGTCTGGAACGCGACCACCTTCGCGGGGGCGATCGGCGCCGACGCGCTGGGTGACACCTCGCGCTACGGACTGGACGTCGCCGGCCCGGCGGTCTTCCTGGCCCTGCTGGCTCCGCGGCTGCGCGAGGGCGGCGAGGAGCGGGCGGTCGCCCTGCTCGGGGCGCTGCTGGCGCTGGTGGCGGTGACCTTCCTGCCTGCGGGCATGCCGGTGCTCGTCGCACTGGCAGCCGTCCCGGCGGTGGCCTTCGCCCGCTCGGCGCGCACGCGCACGCGCACGAAGAAGAACGAGAACAACGAGAAGGCAGAGGAGCACGCACGATGAGCACGACCTGGCTGGCCATCCTGGGGACGGCGGTGGGCTGCTACGCCTTCAAGCTGCTCGGTCTCTCGGTCCCTGCGGGCCTGCTGGACCGCCCGGTCGTCCGGCGCTTCGCCGCGCTCGCGCCGATCGCGCTGCTGGCCGCGCTGACGGCGCTGCAGACCTTCGGCCAGGCTCCGCACGGCCTCACCGTCGATGCCCGTGCGGCGGGCCTCGCCGCCGCGGGGATCGCCGCCTGGCGCCGCGCGCCGTTCCTCGTGGTCGTCCTGGTCGCGGTCCTCGTGACGGCGGCCGTGCGGGACCTGACCTGAGCAGCGGGGCGCTCGCCGCGCTGCTCGACCCGCTCGCCGAACGCCCTGAACTGCTGGCCACCCTCCGCGCCTACCTGGCCCGCCAGCAGGACCGCCGGGGCACCGCGCGGGAGCTGGGTCTGCATCCGAACACCGTGGACAACCGGCTGGCCAGGGCCAGCGAGCTGATCGGCGTCGACGTCACCTCGCCGCGCGGCTACGCGCTCGCCCTGACCGCCCTGACGCTCCGTGAGCTGCGCCCTCCCGAGCCGGGGTGAGCAGCCGCCGAGGGTGGGTCGCGCCCGGAGTCATAATTGGCGCATGCGTCTGACCGAGTTCTGGAAGAGGATGAACGCCCACTTCGGTGCGGCCTACGCGGAGAGCTTCGCTGCCGACCATGTGATGAGCGAGCTCGGTGGCCGCACCGTCAACCAGGCCCTGGACGCCGGGTGGGAGGCCAAGGACGTGTGGCGCGTGGTCTGCGCGTCGATGGGCGTGCCCACGTCCCGGCAGTAGCAGGAGTAGCAACGGGGGGCCGGGCCCCGGCGGGGCCGCACCGCCGAGGACGGCGGCTGAGCGCATGGGCTGAGCGCACCGGCTGACGCGCCGGCTGAGCGCATCGTCCATCTGGACGTGTAGCCGCGCGGGGACAGTGAGCGATCTGCTCATATGACTGTGATATCCGAAATTGACGGGCTCTGATCCCGCTCGGCTCGCAGGCGGCCCGTGAGTTCCCTAGGAGCACCATGCGGAATCTGCAGACTCCCCGGCGCCTCGCGGCGGGCGTCGTCCTCGGTCTGGGCCTGGCGGCGCTGCCGGCGACCGCCGCCCGCGCTGCCACGTTCGTTCCTTGCAGCGTGAGCGCGCTGATCGCCGCGATCAGTGCCGCCGACAGTTCGGGCGGAGGCACCCTGAACCTGGCCCCGGGCTGCACCTACACGCTCACCCGCCCGTTCAACTCCTCGGACGCCGGGCTGCCGGCCGTCACGGCCGCCATCACCGTCAATGCTCCGGGTGACACCATCGAGCGCTCCTCGGCGGCCGGCACTCCGCAGTTCTTCATCATCGGGGTCGACGGCGGCAAGCTCACCCTCAACGGCGCCACAATCAGAGGCGGGAACACCCCTGGCGACGGCGGCGGCATCCAGAGCATCAATGCGGGTTCGGTGACGCTCCAGTCGAGCACGGTGACGGGCAACACCGCAGGCGGCGTGGGCGGCGGAATCGCCTCCTTCAAAGGCGGCACTCTGACGCTGCGGTCGAGCAGCGTCCAGCACAACACGGCCGCCGGTTCCGGCGGCGGTATCTTCAGCGGCAGCGCCCTGACCCTGCAGTCCAGCTCTGTCGGAAGCAACACCGGCGACAGCGGTGGCGGCGTCTTCATCGGAGCGAACGGCAGACTGACGATGCTGGCCGGCGACGTCAGCGGCAACACCGCCGCCAGTGCGGGCGGCGGCATCCTCAACGCCGGCACCGCCCCCGCGACGCTGCAATCCGCGCTGGTCAAGGGCAACGCGGCCGCGGTCAGTGCCGGCATCAGCAACCACGGCACCATGACGCTGCTGGCCAGCACCGTCAGCGGCAACACCGCAACCACCTCCGTGGCCGGCGGCATCGCCAACGGCGGCACCCTGACCCTGACGGGCGGCACTGTCAGCGGCAACAGCGCCGCCGTCGCCCCTGGTGGCATCTTCAACAACGGGGGCACGGTAGCGCTCGTGGGCGCCTCCGTGACCGGCAACCATCCGACCAACTGTGCCGGGAGTCCCACCTCCGTGCCCGGGTGCTCCGGCTGAGCGGAATCACGGAATGCGCGAGAATCGAACGCGCGTTCCCTATACTTGATTCCGGCACGTTATCCACAGGCTTGTGCTCAACGAGGGCCGTTTGTCAGTGGTGCGCGCTAGCGTCTTCGGTGATGAAGCGCTCAGCACAGACACAGACCCCCAAGGTGGCACCCATGGCAGCGAACGACCGCGAGCGGGCACTCGAAACAGCCCTCGCGCAGATCGAGCGACAATTCGGCAAGGGCTCCGTGATGCGCCTCGGCGACGAGGCGCGCGCGCCGATCGAGGTGATCCCGACCGGCTCGATCGCCCTTGACATCGCTCTCGGCGTCGGCGGGCTGCCGCGTGGCCGCGTGGTCGAGGTCTACGGCCCCGAGTCCAGCGGTAAGACCACGCTCACCCTGCATGCGGTGGCCAGCGCGCAGAAGCTCGGCGGCGTCGTCGCCTTCATCGACGCCGAGCACGCGCTCGATCCCGACTACGCCAAGAAGCTCGGCGTTGACACCGACTCCCTCCTCGTCTCGCAGCCGGACACCGGCGAGCAGGCGCTGGAGATCATGGACATGCTGATCCGCTCCGGCGCGGTCGATCTGATCGTGGTCGACTCGGTCGCGGCCCTGGTGCCGCGCGCCGAGATCGAGGGCGAGATGGGCGACTCCCACGTCGGTCTGCAGGCGCGTCTGATGAGCCAGGCCCTGCGCAAGATCACCGGTGCGCTGAGCCAGACCAAGTGCACCGCGATCTTCATCAACCAGCTGCGTGAGAAGGTCGGCGTCATGTTCGGCTCCCCGGAGACGACGACGGGTGGCCGCGCGCTGAAGTTCTACTCCTCGGTCCGCCTCGACATCCGCCGGATCGAGACGCTGAAGGACGGCACGGAGGCGGTCGGCAACCGCACCCGCGTCAAGGTCGTCAAGAACAAGGTCGCCTCGCCGTTCAAGCAGGCCGAGTTCGACATCATCTACGGCCAGGGCATCAGCCGCGAGGGCGGCCTGATCGACATGGGCGTCGAGCACGGCTTCATCCGCAAGTCCGGCGCCTGGTACACCTACGAGGGCGACCAGCTGGGCCAGGGCAAGGAGAACGCCCGCAACTTCCTCCGGGACAACCCGGATCTCGCGGACGAGATCGAGAAGAAGATCAAGGAGAAGCTGGGCGTCGGCCCCAAGCTGGACACTCCTGAGGGCGCCGCTCCCGCCGTGGGCGAGGCCGCTCCGGCCGCCCCCGCGGCCAAGACGCCGGCGGCGCGCGGTTCGAAGGCCAAGGCGGCCGAGCCGGCCAAGGCTGCTGAGCCTGCCAAGGCCGCCGAGCCGGCTCCGGTCCCGGTGGAGGCCAAGGCCTGAGCCCGATGACGAGCGAGAGCGGGTGGGGTCCCCGCGACTGGAGCTCGAACGGGGCCGGCGGCACGTGGACGGAGTCCGTCTCCGCCACTGCCGCCGCCCCTGAGCCCGAGGTTGATTTCGCGCCTTCCGCTGCTCCTGCGGCGAGGCGCAGCGCCAGGCGCTCTGCCTCGGTCGGATCGCCTGCGCCTGCGCGCGGAGCGGCTGCCGAGGAGCCGAGCGATCCCGCCTCCCGGGCCCGTGACATCTGCCTGCGGCTGCTCACCGGCTCCGCGCGCACCCGGCGCCAGCTGGCGGACGCCCTGCGCCGCAAGGAGATCCCGGACGAGGTGGCGGAGGGCGTGCTCGACCGCCTCGAGGAGGTTGGGCTCATCGACGACGCCGCGTACGCCCGCAGCTGGGTCGAGCAGCGTCAGCGCAACCGGGGTCTTGCGCGGCGCGCGCTCGCGGGCGAGCTGCGTGCGAAGGGCGTCGACAGCGAGCTGGTCGCACAGGCCGTCGCCGAGGTGGATCCCGGCGACGAGGAGGCCGCGGCCCACCGCCTGGTGGAGCGCAAGCTCCGTTCGACGCAGAATCTCGACCGGCAGGTCAGGATCCGCCGCCTGGCCGGCATGCTCGCCAGACGCGGCTACCCCGAGGGCCTCGCGCTCCGCGTGGTTCGCGCGGCGCTCGACGCAGAGGCGGCGGACGAGCCCGACGACGCCGGCTTCGAGGACGACGATTTCGAGGACGGCAGCTTCTAGGACGCCGACTTCGGCTGAGCGGGCTCCCAGCTGCCGCTTCGGCGACCACCGCGCGAGCCGGGGACGGCCGCAGCGGGTTCGCTCCGCGGGCGGGTCCACGCGGTGTTCCCCACTGGCGGCGGCGGAGGCGCAGCTGGTGCTGGAGCACCCGGCCCAACGTCGGTGCCGTGCTGCCGCGGCCGACCGAGGCCCGCTGAGTCGCAGCCCGACGTGGGGGCGTGGTTGCCGAACGGTCAGGATCGGTCGCTATCTTGACCGTTTCGTAACCTGCACCTAGCCTCACCATGAGGGATGAGGGATCTCTGCTCGCCTCGTACCGAGATCGCACCGTGATCGCAGCGTGATCCTGCGACCGGGACGGGGAGGGCCGACCATGCTGGCAGCTGGCACCACGACGAGCGCGCTGGTTCCCTGGCTCTCCGTCGTACTCGCCTTCCTGGTGCTGGGTGTGGCCGGTCTCGCTGTCCGCCAACTCCTGCGCGGCGCCCGGGAACGAGCCGCGGAGCTGGATCGCAGGGAGCAACGGACCGCCGAGCGCGAGGCCCGGCTCGACGCGGAGCAGCTCCGGCTGCGCGAGCGCGAGGCAGAGGCCGCCCAGGTCCAGGCCGAGCTCGCCGCCCGCGCGGAGACGCTGCGCGCCGAACGCCGCGAAGCCCTGGAGCGTGCCGCCGGACTGAGCGCCGCCGAAGCCCGCGCTGAGCTCGTCCGAAGCATGGAGCAGCAGGCCAAGCGTGAAGCCGTGCTGACGGTCCGTGAGATCGAGCGCCGCGCCCGCACCGAGGGGGAGAGCCGCGCCCAGGAGATCGTGGCCTCCGCGATCCAGCGGGTCGCCGCGCGGCAGACCGCCGATTCGGTCATCACCTCGCTGCGGCTGCCCAGCGAGGACATGAAGGGCCGGATCATCGGCCGCGAGGGCCGCAACATCCGCTCCTTCGAGGCGGTCACCGGCGTCAACCTGGTCATCGACGAGACGCCGGAGTCCGTGCTGCTCTCCTGCTTCGACCCGGTCCGGCGTGAGGTCGCCCGGCTCACCCTCGAGGAGCTCGTCGCGGACGGCCGGATCCACCCGCAGCGCATCGAGGACGCCTACGAGCGCAGCCTGATCCAGGTCGAGCGCCTCTGCCAGAGTGCCGCGGAGGACGCCGTCGCGGAGGTCGGCCTCGACGAGCTCCATCCCGAACTGCTGCGCCTGCTCGGACGCCTGCGCTACCGGACCTCCTACGGCCAGAACGTGCTCGGCCACCTCGTCGAGTCCGCACACATCGCCGGGATGCTCGCGGCGGAGCTGCGGGTGGACCCGGTCCTGGTCAGGCGCAGCACGCTGCTGCACGACATAGGCAAGGCCGTCACCCACGAGGTCGATGGCAGCCACGCCCAGATCGGCGCCGAACTGGTGCGCCGCTACGGCGAGTCGGAGGACGTGGTCCACGCGGTGGCCGCGCATCACAACGAGATCGAGCCGCAGACGGTCGAGGCGGTCCTCACCCAGGCCGCCGACGCCTGCTCCGGCGGTCGGCCGGGGGCCCGCCGCGAGTCGGTGGAACTGCATGCGCGGCGGCTGGAGAAGCTCGAGCAGATCGCCCGCCGGCACGAGGGCGTCTACAAGGTCTATGCGATGCAGGCTGGACGCGAGGTCCGCGTCATGGTCCTGCCGGAGGCGGTGGACGACCTCCAGGCCCAGGTCATCGCGAAGGATGTGGCCCGCGAGGTCGAGAACGAGCTCACCTACCCGGGGCAGATCCGCATCACGGTCATCCGCGAGAGCCGCGCCACCACCTTCGCGCGCTGACGCGCGAGGCGCCCACACGCCGGCAGTTGACGACATGGCGTGGGCTCAAGGGCTCAAGGGCTCAAGGGCCCGGGGGCGCGCCAGGGCGTAGCAGCGGAACACCTCGCCGACCGGCCCCGGCTCACGCCTGTCGGCCTCCGGACTCGCCGCCGCCGGTCACCGGAAGGCCGGCCACCGGAAGGCCGGCCGCCGCCCAGGCCTGGAAGCCGCCGACCAGGTCCGTCGCGCGGTGCAGGCCGAGCCCGTGCAACGAGCGCGCGGCCAGGGAGGAGGCGTAGCCCTCGTTGCAGATGACGACGACGAGGCGGTCGTGGTCCGTCGTCTCCGGGGCGCGGTGGGCGCTCAGCGGATCCATCCGCCATTCGAGCTCGTTGCGCTCCACCACGAGCGCCCCCGGGATCAGCCCGTCCCGCTCGCGCAGCGCCGCGTAGCGGATGTCGACCAGCAGCGCGTCCTGCTCGGTCGCCGCCTGCGCGGCCTGAGCCGGAGTCAGCCGGTCCAACTGCGCGCGCTCCTGCTCCAGCAGTGCGTCGATGCCCTGGCTCCTCGTCGTCACCACTGCTCCGGCACCTCGACCTGGGCCACGCGGAGCACGTCGCCTGCGCGGGCGTAGCGGCGCAGCTGCGGCAGCGGCGGGTAGTAGCAGTGGACGGACACGGCGTGCAGCACCTTCGAGGGATTGATGACCTGGTGCACGTGGTGCGGCCCGAAGGCGCGCCCCCGCCCGGCGGGGAGCAGGCGATGCCGGTCCACGCCCTCCTCCAGCTCGAGGCTGCGCCAGCCGGCCGTCGGCAGCGGGACGACCAGTGACAGCTCGCTCAGTTCGCCGCGCGAGGTCACGAACGCGCCGCTGGAGCCGCCGTGGTCGTGCCAGCCGGTCTCGGAGCCCGGCGGCCAGCCGATGACCCAGGCCTCACTGCCGCCGGGGCCGTCCAGCCGCACCCAGGTGCGCTCGCTGGGATGCAGCGCGAGCTGCGCCAGCACCTGCGGATCGGCGGCTGCCGCGCGCGCGAAGGCGAGCAGGTCCGCGAGCTCGGGCGGGTCGGAAGAAGCGGGGGAAGAAGCGGGGGAGGGTGACGGGGCGACGGGTGCGTTCAGCACGGAGGATTCGGGCACGGTAACGTCCTCGGAGTCGTCGATGAATTGACGAGACGCCGTCAAGCCCAAATTCTGGCACGCGAGAGACGTCAACGTGCAGTCAGTGGGCGCGACAGCATGAAGTGCAGCGCGAACTGCCGGGTGAAATGGCGAAATGCCCGTGCGAAGGGCTGCCCGCGACGACGGCGAGAACGGTTCTTCTCCAGCCGGACGTCAGAGCCTGGGTTCTGCCGCAGGCCCTCGGGTCAGCCCGGGCTACAGAACAGGCGGGGGCACCGGACGACGTCCAGGCGTGTGCTGCGGACGGACCGCATGCTGTTGATCCCCATGCGGGGAGTAGAGCATGCGCTCACTTGATCGTCAAGACTGACCAGCTGTCAGTCGCTCGCGCGAGCCGTCCGCTCCGCTCGTGCGCGGGGCGGGCAGGTCGGCGGAGGCGCTGCGCGCCCGGTCGGCAAGGTCGTAGAGATCCTCCGGGCGGCAGCCCTGCAGCGCCGCGACCAGGTGGCCGTCCGGACGGATCAGCAGCACCGTGTGCGCGGCGGCGCCGGGGTAGTCCTCGGTGACCAGCAGTTCGGCGGGGAGCGGCAGCGCCTCGGTGGCCTCGGTCAGCTGCGGCATCAGGCCAGCGCCGAGCCAGTGCTCGCTCGCCCAGACGCCGGTGCCGGGCGCGACCAGCACGACCAGAAAGCCGCGGCCCAGGCGGGCGCGCAGCCGGTCGACGCCGCCGTCGGTGGTGACCACGGGGAAGTCCGGGACCAGCACGCCGGGGCTGGTCGGCGTGAGCGCGGGCGTCAGTGCCGGGCGCGCGCGTCCGGGATAGGCGGGGGCGCCGCCGAGCCGGCCGGTGCCGAGCGTGCCGTCGGAGAGCAGCTCTGCGTTGCGGCGCAGTGAGCCCGAGAGCAGGCTGCGGCGCACCTCCAGCAGCGGGGTGCTGGGCTGGAGCAGCGGCATCGCCTGGTCGACTGCGCGCAGGCGGGCGATCACCGCACTCCGCCGCTCCTGCTGATAGGTCGTCAGCAGTCTTTCCGGGGCGCAGCCGTGCCAGACGAGGCCGAGCTTCCAGGCCAGGTTGTCCGCGTCGCGCAGGCCCTCGTCGATGTTCTGCATGCCCAGCGAGCCGAGCAGGTGCGCCGCGTCGCCCGCGAGGAAGACCCGGCCGACCTGGAAACGGGTGGCCAACCGCTGCTGCACGACGTAGTCGGCGTTCGAGATCAGCTGGTAGCCGGGCACCGCGCCGTCGTTCCAGGCGGCGAGCGTGGAGCGGAGCTGGTCGACCAGTTGGTCGGGGGTGAGCGCGGGTGCGCGCGGCGGCAGCCGCCAGTCCAGCCGCCAGACGCCGTCGGGCAGCGGCCGCGCGATCACCTCGCGCGCGCCAGGCCCACCCGGCGCGCGGGGCGGGTCGCGATGCAGCCGCGCCTCGCCGGGAAAGGGCAGGTCGGCGCGGATGGTCGCCAGTGCGTAGTGGTCGGCGGCGGCCCGGCCGGGGAAGCGCAGCGCGAGGCGCTTGCGGACGGTCGAACGCGGGCCGTCGCAGCCGACCAGATAGCTGCCGCGCAGCCAGGTCTGCTCGGTCCGCACCCGTACCGCGTCCTCGCCCGGCTCCTGCTCGACCTCCGTGACGGCGGACTCGGGCAGCAGTTCCACCAGCGACGTCGCCGAGACCGCGTCGCGCAGCCCGCGCAGCAGCCGATGCTGCGCCAGGTGCAGCACGTCGTCCTGTTCCAGCTCCAGGCTCAGCAGTTCGCGGTGACGGCGCAGGGTCCGCCAGGCGGTCCAGCCACGGCCGTCCGCGGCGACCCGCTCGTAGCCGATCCGGCGGAGGAAGCCGACGGTGTCGGCCCGCAGCACCGTCGACCGGGACCCCTCCGGACAGACGCCGCTGCCCTCGTCCACGACGAGGCTCGGCACCTGGTGCCGGGCCAGCGCGAGTGCCAGCGCGAGGCCGACGGGACCGGCGCCGGCAATGATCACGGGGTCGGAGCCGGAAGGAGCGGGGCCAGTCATAGAAGGCAATGCAACAGATCGGCTGGTGCGGCGTCAAGCAGCGTCGGGCGTACGCCGGTTCACATCACACGCCTGCACGACCTGTTCGATTCCCCGCAGGTCAGCGCGGGCCGCGCCCGCGCGTGGGCGGAGCCACCTGGCGGAGGTGGTGCGCTCTGCGTCGGGCCGAGCCTGGGCTGGGTCGGGATGCGCCCGTGCTCAGGCCGATCTTCCCATCGGTGCGTGGGCCGAGCGGCGCGGCGAAGGTGTGCGCGCTCCGGGTCCGGCTGGGCGGGGATGCGCCTCTGCTCGGGCCGATCTTTCCGTTGGTGCGTGGGCGGAGCCACCTGGCGGAGGTGTGCGTGCTCCGCGTCGGGCTGGGCGGGGTGCGCCCGTACGGGGCGACCCTCCTGTTTGCGCGCCGGCCGAGTCACGTGGCGGAGGTGTCCGTGCTCCGCGCCGGGCCGGGCTCGGCGTCAGCGTCGGAGCAGGCGGGTGACGAAGTCGCGCGCTCGGGAGGTGCGCGGCGCGGTGAAGAACTGCTGGGGCGGCGCGGACTCCACGATCCGTCCCCCGGACATGAAGAGCACCCGGTCCGCAGTGGCGTGGGCGAAGCCGGGTTCCTGGGAGACGATCAGCAGGGCGAGGCCCTCGGCGACGAGCTGCCCGGTCAGCTCGCGGGTGAGTACGCGCAGCTCCTGGGCGGGTTCGTCCACCAGCAGCAGCTTCGGGTCCAGTACCAGCGCGGCGGCCAGCGACACCCGGGCCCGGCCCGTCGGGCTGAGCTGCGCCGCGCGCAGGCTCGCCTCCGCCGTCGCGCCCACCCGGCGCAACTGGCCGAGCGCGCGTTCTTCCGCGTCCTCGGGTGCGATGCCGCGGGCCTGGACCTGGGAGCGGGTCAGCTCGCCGAGCACGGTCCGGCCCATCGGAGCGGCGAGCCCTAGCGGTCCGCTCAGCCCGCTCAACCCGATCGCCCCGCCCTGGCCACCGCCCTTTCCGTGCTCCGGCGCGTCGGGGTGCGGCACCAGGCCGACGTCCGCCCGGGCCGCCCGGCGTGCGCGCCCGCGCGCGGGCAAAGGTGCGCCGTCCAGCAGGATCACCCCGGAGTCGATGCGCTCCGCGCCGTGTATCGCCCGGCAGAGCGTGGTCTTGCCGGCGCCCGGCGGGCCGAGCAGGGTGACGACCTCGCCCCGTGAGAGTTCGAGATCCACCTCGTGCAGCGTCTGCACGAGCCCGTGGCGCTTGCTCACGCCCCGTAGGCGCAGCAGCTCCGGCTGCTGCGGTGGGGCGGACGCCATGCTGGATCGACTCCCTGAGTGTTGCTCGTCCGGCGCGGCTCGCCCGGTGCGGTGCTGATGGTGCCGGTGGTCTGGTCCTGCTCGCCGGGTGCCGCCCGTCCGGGCGGACGGTCCGGGTACGGACCTCGGCGAATCGACTCTACGTGGAGAGCGAAGCCGGCACCGCACTTCTGAGGGGGATTTGAGGATTACGAGCGCCGGTTCGCCGACGGACGATCATCGCAGCTCGGTAACGGTCTCCCCGAGCCGGTCGCTCCCACTTGACCTGGGGCCGTCGTCTGGGAGTGGATTCCTGCGAGAGCACCCACGTCAACCCTGAGGAGTGACCCGATGCGCCTGCTCCTCGTCGAGGACGACGAGCACGTCGCCGCCGCGCTGATGACCGTGCTCGGCAAGCACGGATTCGAGGTGCGGCATGCCCGCTCCGGCAACGAGGCACTGGACGCGCTCGTCCCCGACGGCCGCCCGGCGTTCCGGGTGGTGCTGCTGGACCTCGGCCTGCCCGACCGTGATGGCTTCGAGGTCTGCGACCAGATCCGCCGACGCTGCGGCATCCCGGTCATCATGGTCACGGCGCGGGCCGAGGTCAGGGACCGGATCCACGGCCTGAACATCGGTGCCGACGACTACATCGTCAAGCCCTACGACATGGGCGAACTGCTCGCCAGGATCCACGCCGTCGCCCGCCGCGACGCCGCCGCCCGGCCCGCACCGGCTGTGCCGCAGCCGCGTCGCGAGGACAGTCCCGCGCTGCTCAGCCGCGCCTTCGGCCTCGACCTCGACCAGGCCTCGCGGCGCGCCACAGTCCACGGCGAGGACGTCGCGTTGACCCGCAAGGAGTACGAGCTGCTGGCCCTGCTGGCGCAGAGCCCCGGCGTGGTCTTCCGGCGCGAGCAGATCATCAGCGAGGTCTGGCGTAGCAGTTGGGACGGCACCGCGCGCTCGCTCGAGGTCCATGTGGCCTCGCTGCGGCGCAAGCTCGGCCTGCCCGGACTGATCGAGACCGTCCGTGGCATCGGCTACAAGCTGGCGGTCCCGCCGCATCTGGTCGGCGAGTAGAGGCCGGACGGCGTTCGATGCGTACCCGCCTGCTCGGCATCCTGCTCGTCCTGCTCGCCTGTGTGCTGGCCGCGCTCGGCGTCCCGCTGGCCACCAGCGAGGCCCAGCGCGAGCAGCAACGCGTCGTCGTCGACCGGATCGACGACGCCGCGCGGTTCGCGGCGCTCGCGCAGAACCCGATTGGGCAGCCCGACACGTCCGCCGCGGTCGAGCAGCAGCTCACCCTGGACGCCGAGCTGCGCCGCTACCACGACGTCTACGGCACGTCGGCCGGGGTCTTCGACCTCAACGGGCGGGCCCTGCACGCCTACCCGAGCGACTGGACCAGCGCGGCGACCGGGCCGTCGGCGGAGCCCTTCCGCGAGGCGCTGGACGGCCGTCGCAGCCACGACCCCGCGCAGGTCTGGCCCTGGGACGACGGGAACGCGAGGCTGGTGATCGCTTCGCCGGTGGTCTGGGACGGTGACGTGGTCGCGGTCGTCGTGATCGAGTCGCCCACGGACGCCATGCGGGCGCACGTGCTGAGCGGCTGGCTCTGGCTGATCGGCGGGGAGGCGCTGGCCGTGCTCTTCGCGATCGGCGCGGCCATGGCGCTGACCCGCTGGGTGCTGCGCCCGGTGCACGATCTGGACAAGGTGACCCACGACATCGCCACCGGGCGTCTCGCCTCCCGGGTGGCGCCGGCCGGTGGCCCGCCCGAACTGCGACGGCTGGCCCACGCGTTCAACGAGATGGCCGAAAACGTCGAGCAGGTGCTCGACCAGCAGCGCGCGTTCGTCGCGGACGCCTCGCACCAGCTGCGCAACCCTCTCTCCGCGCTGATGCTGCGGGTCGAGGTGCTGGGCATGGAGTTGCCCGACGGCCATGACGAGGAGCTGGCGGGCGTGCGGGTCGAGGGCCGCCGGCTGGCCCAGGTCCTGGACGACCTGCTCGGCTTGGCGCGCGCGGAGAACGCCGGATCTGCGGCGTCGGCGGTCGACGTCGGCGGGCTCGTCGCCGACCGCGTCGCCGGCTGGGGCGCACTGGCGCAGGAGCGCGGCGTGCGACTGGAGTGGACGCCACCGGACGCGTCACCGGCCGCGATGATCGCGATGACCACGCCGACCGCGCTGACCGCCCTGGCCGAGCCGGTCGGTCTGGGCAGCGCGCTGGACGCGGTGCTGGACAACGCGCTCAAGTTCACCCCGGCGGGCGGCGCGGTGCTGGTGGAGGCGCTCCGGGTCGGCGAGGAGGTGGCGATCCGGGTCAGCGACGGCGGCCCGGGACTGGACGAGGAGGAGCTGGCCCGCGTCGGCGACCGCTTCTGGCGCAGCCCGCGCCACCAGAACGTCGACGGCTCCGGCCTCGGCCTCTCCATCGCCCGCGCGCTCCTGACCGCCAACGGCGGCTCCCTCGGCTTCGACCCCCGCGACCCGGTCGGCCTGACGGTCACCCTGACCCTCCCGGCCGCGGACGTGGCAGAAACGCAGCCATCGCCTCAGCGGAGCGGCGTACTCGACTGACAGTGATGATGTTCGTGATGACGCCGCTGGTGGGGTGCGGAACGCGTGCAAAGGATTGACCGAGCCATCGTCCACTGACACATTGGCCGCTGTCAGCGTCAACGTCCGTGTGAAGGTCGGCGTCCTGTCGCGACCGCCTGGGGGAGGGCCATGATCATCGGCGCTCGGGAGCACCGTGTCGTCACCGACGACGGTGTGGAGCTGGCCGTCGTCGAAGCGGGGGATCCGACCCGGCCCACCATCTGCTTCCTGCACGGCTACCCCGACAGCCGTGGGGTCTGGACGCAGGTGATGGCCGCGCTCGCGCCGACGTATCACGTCGTCGCCTACGACACCCGTGGCGCGGGACGCTCCTCCGCGCCGCCGCCCGGCCGTGCGGGATACCGGCTCGACCGGCTGGAGGAGGACTTCCTCACCGTCCTCGACGCGCTCGCGCCCTACGGTCCCGTGCACCTGGTCGGCCACGACTGGGGTTCGGTCCAGGGCTGGGAGTTCGCGACCTCGCCCCGGCTGCAAGGCGGACTCGCCTCCTTCACCAGCGTCTCAGGACCCTGCCTGGACCACGCCGCGCTCTGGGTCAGGGCCCGGCTGCGGCGGCCCACCCCCGCGAATCTCTGGGCGCTGCTCGCTCAAGGCCTCCGGTCCTGGTACATCACCGCCTTCCAGCTGCCGCGCCTGCCGGAAGCACTGTGGCGCGGCCCGCTGGGCCGGAGCTGGGGAGCGGTCTGGCGCGCGCTGGAGGGCACCCGCGTGCCCGGCCATCCCGCATCCACGCTCCCGCAGGACGCCGCCAACGGCCTCTGGCTCTACCGCGCCAACACCCGCGAACGTGCCCGTCATCCGCGCCCGGACCGGTTCGCGCGGGTGCCCGTCCAACTCGTCGTTCCCGAACGCGACCCGTACCTGTCGCCCCGGCTCTATCAGGACCTCGACACATGGGCTCCGGTCCTGCGCCGACGAAGCGTCGAGGCGGGGCACTGGCTGCCGCTCACCCGGCCCGAGCTGCTGGCCGGCTGGATCGCCGAATTCGTCGACGCCGTACGCGTCGGTAGCATCCCGTCCGTGGGCCACGCCGGGGGCGCGGCCCGTTCCCCCGCGCGCTGACGTGGCGGCCCACCGCAGAAGCCGTACTGACGGCGCGTCGGCCGCGCCCGGCAAGGCGGCAAGAAGGCGGCAAGAGTGGAGGCGTTCCCCATGAGCACGGTGCCGCGCCCGCGCCCGGAGTACCTGATCGACGACCTGGCCCAGGCAGCGGGCACGACTGTCCGCAACGTCCGGGCGTACCAGGACCGCGGTCTGCTGCCCCGAGCCGACCGACGCGGGCGCGCGAACGTCTACGACGACACGCACCTGGAACGGCTCCGCCTGATCGCCGGCCTGCTCGACCGTGGCCACACGCTTGCCGGGATCAAGGAGCTGCTGGACGCCTGGGAGAACGGCCGCGGCCTGGGCGGCGTGCTGGGCCTGGTCGCGGAGGTGACCGCGCCCTGGTCGGACGAGAAGCCGGGCCACCTCGGCCACGCCGAACTGCTCGCGCTCTTCGGCGGCGTCGAGGACCCTGCGGCGATCGAGGCGGCGCTCCGGCTCGGGGTGCTGGAGCTCGAGACGGTCGCAGGCGGCGAGGCGGCCAACGGCGAGGTGGTCGGGGGAGGGGCGGTCAGGTACCGCGTGCCCAGCCCGGCGCTGCTCGACGTCGCGGCGCGCCTCCACGAGCTGGGCGTGCCGCTCGCCGCCGTCATCGACCACCTGGAGGAGCTGCGCCACGACATCGGTCACCTCGCGCGGCGCTTCGTCGAGTTCAGCGCGGTGCAGGTCTTCGCCCGCTACGTCGGCCCCACCCCGCTCAGCGACGACGACGCGGCCCGCGCCGCCGAGGCGGTCCGCAGGCTCCGCCCGCTTGCTCAGGCCGCCGTCGACGCAGAGCTCGCGCGGGCCATGCGCCGCGAGGCGACCCTGCTGCTGGAGGCGTCGGTCACCTCGCTGCCGGAGCCGCTGCGCGAAGCGCTGGCCGGCGAGCTCTGACCCGATGCGGCTCGGCCGCGAGCCGTCCGGCCGCGACCCCCCGGAACGCGAGCTGCCCGAACGCTACGGCTTGACCGAGACGTAGTAGCGCCGCGCGCCCTCGGCCAGCGGCAGCGGGTCGGTGTAGATCGCGGACCGGACGTCCACCAGCTGCGCCGAGTGCACCTGCTGCCCGATCGCGTCGCGGCTGCTCATCACGACCGCAGTCATCTGCTCGACCAGGGAGGTGGGCACGTCGGCGCGGGTGACCAGCAGATTCGCTACAGCCAGCGTCGAGACCGGGGCGTCGGGGTCGCTGCCCGGATACGCCGAACTCGGCACCGTGGAGGTCCGGTAGATCTGCGTGTCCCTGGCTCCCTGGTCCAGCCGCTGGGCCAGCTGGTCCATCTTCGTGGCCAGCCCGCCCAGCGGCACCAGGCGCACGTGGGCCCGGCCCATCAGCTCGGTGACTCCACTGGTGGGCAGGCCGCCGGACCAGAAGAAGGCGTCGATCCGGTGCGTCTCGAGCGCCTTGGGCGCGTCGGCGATGCCGAGCGGAACAGCAGTCAGGTCGCGTCCGGCCGTCAGTCCCGAGACGGCCAGCACCCGCTGGGTGATCAGCTCGACGCCGCTGCCGTGCTGCCCGGTGCCGACCTTGAGGCCCTTGAGATCGCCGACGCTCTGCACCAGGGAGTCGGTCGGCACGACCAGCTGCACGTAGTCGTCGTACAGCTCACCGAGCGCGCGCAGATGTTCTTTGCCCGGGCCGGCGAAGTGGGCGACGGCGTCGGCGGTCGCGATGCCGAAGTCGTCGCGCCCGTCGGCGACCCGGGCCAGGTTGTCCGGCCCGCCGACGGTCTGGTCCAGTCGGAGCGAGACCCCAGGGAGCCCCTTGTCGACGGCGGCCCTGAGCAGCTTCCCGTAGAGCGCGTACACGCCCGACGAGGAGCCCGTGGCCATCCGGAAGGTCCCGGTCGGATACTCCGGCCCCCGGCTCGCCCCGAACCAGCCGGCGATGCCCACCGCCAGCACCGTCAGCAGCGCCAGTGCCAGGCGCAGCCGACCAGGACGACTCAGAACGCTCAGCCGTCGGGGCAGGGTGGGAGACATGCCCGGATCCTGCCAGCCACGAGCGCTGCCGGGAAGGGTCTGTCTGAGCCGTGGACAACGAGGAGAGGGCCGGGCGCCCAGCAGCGCCGAGGTCCCGATCCAGGCGGGCGGAGCCGGTGGCGGCTGCCCGTACCCTTGGGGGCGTGGGTACCGCAGACACTTCCAAGACGTACGACATCCGCACCTACGGATGTCAGATGAACGTCCACGACTCCGAGCGCCTCTCCGGTCTGCTGGAGGACGCCGGTTACGTCAAGGCCGCCGAGGGCGGCAGCGCCGACGTCGTCGTGTTCAACACCTGTGCCGTGCGTGAGAACGCGGACAACAAGCTCTACGGCAACCTCGGCCGACTCGCCTCGGTGAAGGCGCAGCAGCCCGGTATGCAGATCGCCGTCGGCGGCTGCCTCGCGCAGAAGGACCGGGCGACCATCGTCAAGAAGGCCCCCTGGGTCGACGTCGTCTTCGGCACCCACAACATCGGCCACCTCCCGGCGCTGCTGGAGCGCGCGCGAGTGCAGGAGGAGGCCCAGGTCGAGATCCTGGAGTCGCTGGAGGTCTTCCCCTCCACCCTGCCGACGCGGCGCGAGTCCGCCTACGCCGCGTGGGTGTCCGTCTCCGTCGGCTGCAACAACACCTGCACCTTCTGCATCGTGCCCGCGCTGCGCGGCAAGGAGAAGGACCGCCGCAGCGGCGACATCCTCGCCGAGGTGCAGGCGCTGGTGAGCGAAGGCGTCGTCGAGGTCACCCTGCTCGGGCAGAACGTGAACGCCTACGGCTCCGACATCGGCGACCGCCTCGCCTTCGGCAAGCTGCTCCGCGCCTGCGGCGAGATCGAGGGCCTGGAGCGGGTCCGCTTCACTTCTCCGCACCCGAAGGACTTCACCGACGACGTCATCGCCGCCATGGCCGAGACGCCGAACGTGATGCACCAGCTGCACATGCCGCTGCAGTCCGGCTCGGACACGGTGCTGCGCGCCATGCGCCGCTCCTACCGGCAGGAGCGCTACCTCGGCATCATCGAGCGCGTCCGCGCGGCGATGCCGGACGCGGCGATCTCCACCGACATCATCGTGGGCTTCCCCGGCGAGACCGAGGAGGACTTCGAGCAGACCCTGCACGTCGTCCGCGAGGCCCGCTTCGCGCAGGCCTTCACCTTCCAGTACTCCAAGCGCCCCGGGACGCCTGCGGCCGAGATGGAGAACCAGATCCCCAAGGAGGTCGTCCAGGCCCGCTACGAGCGGCTGGTCGCGCTCCAGGAGGAGATCTCCTGGGAGGAGAACAAGAAGCAGGTCGGCCGCACGCTGGAGATCCTGGTCGCCGAGGGCGAAGGCCGCAAGGACGAGGCCACGGCCCGCCTCTCCGGCCGTGCGCCGGACAACCGGCTGGTGCACTTCACGCGACCGAGCCAGCCGGTTCGCCCCGGCGATGTGGTGTCCGTCGAGATCACCTACGCCGCGCCGCACCACCTGCTCGCCGAGGGCCCGACCCTGGCGGTGCGCCGCACGCGCGCCGGGGACGCCTGGGAGAAGCGCCAGGCCGCACCCGCGGAGGACGCGGCCAAGCCGGCCGGCGTCATGCTCGGCCTTCCGACGATCGGCGCGCCCGCCCCGCTGCCGCAGGCCGAGGCCAAGGGCTGCTGCTGACCGGCGCGCGCCGGCAGAGCCCCGCGCCCCCGGATAGTGCAAGGCGGTGATCCGATCATTCGATCGCGCCGCCGGGTAGGGTCGGGAGCATGCTGGTTGCCGCTGCCGTCTGCCCCTGCCCGCCGCTTCTCGTGCCGGAGGTCGCCGCTGGGGCCGCGCCGGAGCTGGACGGCCTGCGGGCCGCCTGTGACGAGGCGCTGACCACGCTGCTCGCGGCAGCGCCGGAGCTGATCTGGGTGGTCGGACCGGGCCCCGAGCACAAGCTCTACGACCGGGGCGGGGTCGGCGGGTTCCAGGGCTTCGGCGTGGAGCTGGCCGTTTCCCTGGGCGCCGGTGACGCGGGGGAGACCCTGCCCGCCTCGCTGGCGGTGGGCGCGTGGCTGCTCGAGCGCGCCGGCTGGCAGGGCGAGACCCGCGGGCTGGCGGTCGCCGATTACCTGGAGTGGGAGCTCTGCCGCGAGAACGGACTCGAGCTGGCCGGTTCCGCCGAGCGGGTGGGCCTGCTGGTCCTCGGCGACGGGAGCGCGCGCCGCACGCTCAAGGCGCCCGGCTACCTGGACGAGCGGGCCGAGCCCTTCGACGCGGCCGTCGCCGCCGGGCTGGCCAAGGGCGAGCTGCCGCCGCTCGACGCCGAGCTGGCCTTCGAGCTGATGGCCTCCGGGCGCGCGCCCTGGCAGGTCCTCGCAGGGGCCACGGGCACGACCGAGCAGCCGGTCGGATCCGCCCGGCTGCTCTACGACGACGCCCCGTACGGCGTCGGCTACTTCGTCGCGTCCTGGTCCTGACCGCCCTCGGTCGGCTTCTCAGCCGTCTGCTCGGTGGCCTCGCCGGGGATGACGTCCTTCGGGCCGCCGATCTTGTCGACGGCTCCCTTGGCCTTGTCCCGGCCGCTGTGGATCTGGTCGCTGTACTTCCCCTTCGTGGCCTTGTCGGCCAGGTCGCCGACCTTGTCCAGGCCCGCACCGATCTGTGACTTGTGGCTGCCGGCGTACTCGGTGGCCTTCTCCTTGGCCTGGCCCAGCGCGCCCTTGAGGGAGTCAGTGAGGCCCATGACGGCTCCATTCCTTGCTTCAGGCTCGCGAGCCCTGAAATCGGGTATATTGCCCATCTGTACCCATATGGTATTTCCGATGGACGGATTTGCCAGACTAGAGGGGTGACCAGTCCCTCCGCGCCGCGCCCCGCCGGGCCCCGCGTCATCGCCGTCGTCGGCGCCACCGCCGTCGGCAAGTCCGATCTCGGAGTCGCCATCGCCCAGCACCTCGGCGGCGAGGTGGTGAACACCGACTCCATGCAGCTCTACCGGGGTATGGACATCGGAACCGCCAAGCTGACACTCGCCGAACGTGAGGGCGTGCCACACCATCTCCTGGACATCTGGGACGTCACCGAGGCCGCGAGCGTCGCCGAGTACCAGCGACTGGCGCGCGAGGCAATCGACGCGCTCGTAGCGCAGGGGCGCACGCCGGTGCTGGTCGGCGGCTCGGGGCTGTATGTCCGCGCCGCGATCGACGAACTGGACTTCCCCGGCACCGACCCCGAGGTCCGCGCCCGGCTGGAAGCGGAGCTGGAGGCGGAGGGATCGGGCGCGCTGCACGCGCGCCTGGCCGCCGTCGATCCGGAGGCGGCGCAGGCGATCCTGCCCAGCAACGGTCGGCGGATCGTCCGCGCGCTGGAGGTCGTCGAGATCACCGGGCTGCCTTTCACCGCCAACCTGCCGGGCCACGAGTCCGTCTACGACGCCGTTCAGATCGGCGTGCGGCTGCCGCGCCCGGAACTGGACGAGCGGATCGCGCTCCGGGTCGACCGGATGTGGGAGGCCGGGCTGCTCGACGAAGTCGACGCGCTGGCGGCGCAGGGCCTGCGCGAAGGGCGTACGGCGGCCCGCGCGCTCGGCTACCAGCAGGCCCTCGCCCAGCTGGACGGCGTGTACGACGAGACCGAGGCGCGCGCCGAGACGGTGCGCGCCACGCGCCGTTTCGCCCGCCGGCAGGAGTCCTGGTTCCGTCGCGACCCGCGCGTGCACTGGCTCGACAGGGACCTGTCCGAGTCGCCGACCGCGCTCGTGGACCGGGCACTCGCGCTGCTCTGAGCGCGCCGTTCCGCTTCCTTCGCACGCGTGACCGCAGCTGGTCGGATGCCGTTCGCACGCGTGTTGCCCACGGAAGGACCGCCGGTTACGACCTGATCACGTCATGGCCACGGATCACCGCGAAGACCCTCGCGGACGCCGCCCCAAGGCCCTGGCGTGCCATCATCGAGCATCGAGAGCATCGGTGGTCCGGTGGAGCGTTAACTCCCCGGCGTCCAGGCCGCTTTTTGGAACTTCTAGCGCAGGGAGGCCGCGTGTCCATGGATACCGGCCCCGACACGCACCGACTCCCGGATGACCCCTTCGAGCCCGAGGAGCCGGCCGCAGTGCCCGCACGCGAGCTGCCCGCACGGGAACTGACGCCCCTTCCGTCGCTGCCCGCCCAGGACGAGGGCGCGCTGCACGGACGCGAGCTGCGCCCCGAGGGTCGGCTACGCGTCTGGCAGCTCATCCCGATCGTCGGCCTCGCCATCCTCGGTTCGCTGATGTTCGCCTTCCCGCTCGCCTTCGAGGGCGGCGCGGGCGGTACCGGCGGCTCCGGCGGCAGCCTCGTCGGCATGCTCGGTCTCCTGCTGACCGCGGCCTCGGCCGGCTGGGGCGCGATGGCCGCCCGTCGCGCCGGTTACGCCTGGCCGGGCCTGCCCCGCCAGGGCTCCGGCCGCCGTGCCGGCTGGCGTCCGCTGCTCGCGTACACGGCCACCGCCGTCGTCCTCCTCGCCCTCGGCGTCTGGCGCGTCGCCCACCTTCACGGCTGACCACGGCTCACCCACGGCCCACCGCGTCTGACCACGGCTGAGCACGGATGAGCACGTCCGCGGACTGATCTTCGGCCCATCAGGCCCGCCCCGTACCATGGATCACGTGAACGACATGGTGAAGGGCATCCGCTTCCTCAAGGGTCACGGGACCGAGAACGACTTCGTCATCGTCCCCGACCCGGACGGTCTGCTGGAGCTGGAAGCTCCCCAGGTGGCGTTGGTCTGCGACCGGAGGGCCGGTGTCGGCGGTGACGGGCTGCTGCGCGTGGTCCGGTCCGCCGCGCATCCGGAGGGCCTCGCGCAGGCGCAGGCCGCCGAGTGGTTCATGGACTACCGCAACTCCGACGGCAGCATCGCCGAGATGTGCGGCAACGGGGTGCGGGTCTTCGCTCGCTACCTGGTGCTGGCCGGGCTCGCCGAGCCGGGCGAGTTCGCCGTCGCCACCCGTGGCGGCTTGAAGCGCGTGCGCGTCCCGTTGGATGGGGACGTCACCGTGGAGATGGGCAGCGCGCTGCTGCCCGGTCCCGATCGAGAGTCCGGTGGCGAGGAGCCCGGGATCGAGGTGACGGTCGGCTCGCGTCGCTGGCCGGCCCGGAACGTGAACATGGGCAACCCGCACGCCGTCGCCTTCGTCGGCGACCTCGGCGAAGCCGGCAACCTGTTCACCGCGCCCGAGGTCACTCCCGCCGCCGCGTATCCAGAGGGCGTCAACGTCGAGTTCGTCGTCGACCGCGGCCCGCGCCACGTCGCGCTCCGCGTCCACGAGCGCGGCTCCGGCGAGACCCGCTCCTGCGGTACCGGCGCCTGCGCGGTCATGGTCGCCACCGCGCGCCGCGACGGCCTGGACCCGGCTGTCACCGGTGAGCCGGTGACCTACACCGTCGACGTCCTCGGCGGACGCCTTGTGATCACCGAGCGACCGGACGGCGAGATCGAGATGACCGGTCCGGCCGTGATCCTGGCCGAGGGCGAATTCGACGCGGACTGGCTCGCCCGGGGTGTGCGGGCCTGAAGCGGTGTGCAGACCCAAATCTGTAATTCTTGCCCGATGTCGACCGGTTCAAATCCCCCGAATGGGTGATCAAGGTGACGTTGGGAACACGCGGCGTCGCCGTCTGTGTTGCACTCGCTAGCATGGACCATCGGAGCTGCCGCCTGCTCCGGTGATCACTGCCGGAGGTGCGCATGAATGCCGGTGATCTCCACGCCGTACCGGGCGTCCCAGGTGTCCCGGGCGTCCCCGTCGAGGGGCGCAGAACCGTCTCTGCGGCCCGCTCGCTGCCGGGGCTCCGCAAGGGCGCCCTGGGGCGCGCCGCGTTGGGCCGAAGCGCCCTGGGCAAGACGGGGTTGGGCCGCGCCGGGATAGCGGCGCTGCTCGCGGGCGGCGGGCGCCCGCAGCTCGCGGACGCCCTGGAGCCCGTGGTCCGGGCCCACCGCCTCCACCATCCGCGTGCGGAGCTCGATCTGGCTCTGCTCGAACGCGCCTACCAGGTCGCCGAGGCCTCGCATCGCGGCCAGACCCGCAAGAGCGGCGAGCCCTACATCACACATCCGCTCGCGGTCACCATGATCCTGGCGCAACTCGGCGCGGAGACCACGACTCTGGTGGCGTCCCTGCTCCACGACACGGTCGAGGACACGGCCATGACGCTGGATCAGGTACGCGAGGGCTTCGGCGACGAGGTGGCCTATCTCGTCGACGGTGTCACGAAGTTGGAGAAGGTCGACTTCGGCGCCGCCGCTGAGGCGGAGACCTTCCGCAAGATGCTGGTCGCGACCGGGCAGGACGTCCGGGTCATGGTGATCAAGCTCGCCGACCGACTGCACAACATGCGCACGATCCGGCACATGAAGCCGGCCAGCCAGGTGCGGATCGCGAAGGTCACCCGCGACGTGTTGATCCCGCTGGCCGAGCGCCTCGGCATCCAGGTGGTGAAGACGGAGCTCGAGGACATCGTCTTCGCCACCCTCCATCCGGAGGAGTACGCCGCCGTCACCGCGCTGCTCCGCCGACAGGCCGCCGGGTTGTCCGGCGCCGCTCTGTCCGGTGGCGTCGTGTCCACCGTGGGCCCCGCTCCGGTTGCGGGCTCCGAGCCGGTCCCGTCCCCTCAGTCCTGTCAGTCCCCTCAGCCCTCCGGGTCCTCCCGGTCCTCCCGGTCCGAGCAGCCCGCAGAGTCCTCTCTGACCTCCGAGCCCTTCGAGCCTCCGTCTTCGTCTCCGTCCGGGCGGGTCACGCAGGCCGCGCAGGCCGCGCAGGCCATCGCATCGGCCGAGCCTCGGGAGGACCCGCTGGAGGCCTTCGCCGCACAGCTGCGCAGGCAACTGCGCGAGGCGCGGGTCACCGCCGAGGTCAGCGTGCGCCCCCGGCACTGCGTCTCGCTCCAGCGCACCCGGCTGCGCCGCGCCGAGTTCGGCCCGACGGACTTCGCCCGACTCCTGGTCGTGGTCGAGGAGAACGCCGACTGCTACGCCGTGCTCGGCGAACTGCACACCTGCTGGACACCGTTGGCAGGGGAGTTCAAGGACTTCATCGCCGCCCCCAAGTTCAACCTCTACCAGTCGCTGCACACCTCGGTGACGACCGAGCAGGGCGAGGTGGTCGAGGTGCTGGTCCGCACGGCCAGGATGCACCAGGTCGCCGAGTTCGGCGTCGTCGCCCTCGGGGCGCCCGGCGCCACCGCCCTCGGGGCCGGCCTCGACGATGCCGACGGCCGCGACCCGCTCGACCACACCGACCCGGCCCGCCCCGGCTGGCTCTCCCGGCTGCTCGACTGGCAGCGCGACACCCCCGATCCGGACACCTTCTGGTCCCAGCTCACCGCTGATCTGGCGGGCGACGGCGAGATCACCGTGCTGGTCGAGGACGCCCGTGAGGCCACGGTCGGCGAGCGCCTGCAGCTGCCCGTCGGTGCCACCGGCGTCGACGCCGCCTACGCCGTCGGCGAGGAACGCGGCCACCGATGTATCGGCGCACGGATCAACGGCCGACTCACCGCGCTCTCGACGCCGCTGCGCGACGGCGACGTGGTCGATCTGCTCACGGAGCCTCCCGGCGAGGAGACCGCGGGCCCGGCGCCCGAGTGGCTCGCCCACGCCCGCACGCCGGGCGCGCGGATCGCCATCGAGCGCTGGCTGGTGCAGCACCCGGGCCAGGAGCAGGGGTCCCTGCTCCCCACCGGCCCGCTCGTCGGCCCGCCACGCGGCCACCAACTGCTCGGGGCCGGCCTCGTGGACGCCGGGCGCGCGGTGGTGACCGCGCCTTCCATGCCCGAAGCGCCAGTCCGGCTGGCCCGCTGCTGCACCCCCGTCCCACCGGACGACCTGCTCTGCTTCGCCATCCGTGGCGGCGCGCTCGCCGTCCACCGCGCCGACTGTCCGACCGGCGCCGCGATGCGCGACGGCGGCCGGGCTCCGGTGGAGGTGCGCTGGCTGGAGAGCGAGACCCAGACCGGCTACCGGGTCACCGTCCAGGCCGACGCGCTCGGCCGCCCGCGTCTGCTGGCCGACCTGACCGCAGCGATGTCCGGCGTGGGCGTCGACATCATCTCCGCCGAGGTCGAGCCGCCCCAGGAGCTGCGGGTCCGGCACACCTACACCGTCGAGCTCGCCGATCCGGAGGCGCTGCCGGAGCTGATGCGGGTCATGCTGCGGGTGCCGGGCGTCTATGACGTCTACCGGGCCGGGGACGTGTACCGGGCCGCGCCCGGGGGCAGGGGAAATGCTGATGACCCCGGCGGTGAGGGCGTGCGACCATCGAGGGGAATGCGCGGCACGCCTGCCGCGTTGAGCTCCATGGGTGATCCCTCTCAGCGCTCCGAGCGAGAGCTGTCGAGGGAGTAGCGCCCGGAGCGATGCTCCAAGAACCGACTTTCTAAGGACACGATGACCTCCACGTTCGAAACCCGCGATGCCGACGCGAAGTCCGGCCGCGGCGCCCGCCGCCCGGCCGATCTGCGCGCAGAGGCTCTGATGGACGAGGACCTCGCGGGAATCGACGGGATTCCCGGGCGCCTCTACAGCAACGACTACGACGGCGACCAGTACGACCGTTCCGACCGTGCGGCCCTGCGCCGCGTCTCCGGGCTCTCCACCGAGCTGGAGGACGTCACCGAGGTCGAGTACCGACAGCTCCGCCTGGAGCGCGTCGTCCTCGTCGGCGTCTGGACGGACGGCACGGCCGAGGAGGCGGAGAACTCCCTCGCCGAGCTCGCCGCGCTCGCCGAGACGGCAGGCTCCGAGGTGCTGGACGGCGTGATCCAGCGCCGCGACAAGCCAGATCCCGCCACGTACATCGGTTCCGGCAAGGCCGCCGAGCTGCGCGAGATCGTGCTGTCGACCGGCGCGGACACGGTGGTCTGCGACGGTGAGCTCACCCCCGGCCAGCTGATCCACCTCGAGGACGTCGTCAAGGTCAAGGTGGTCGACCGGACCGCGCTGATCCTCGACATCTTCGCCCAGCACGCCAAGTCCCGAGAGGGCAAGGCGCAGGTCTCGCTGGCGCAGATGCAGTACATGCTGCCGCGCCTGCGCGGTTGGGGTCAGTCGCTCTCCCGGCAGATGGGTGGCGGTGGCTCCGGCTCCTCGGGCGGCGGTATGGCCACCCGTGGTCCCGGTGAGACCAAGATCGAGACGGATCGGCGTCGGATCCGCGAGAAGATGGCGAAGCTGCGCCGGGAGATCGCGGACATGAAGAAGGGCCGCGACACCAAGCGCCAGGAGCGCCGTCGCAACCAGGTCCCCTCGGTCGCGATCGCCGGTTACACCAACGCCGGCAAGTCCTCCCTGCTCAACCGGCTCACCGGAGCCGGCGTACTGGTGGAGAACTCCCTGTTCGCCACGCTGGACCCGACGGTCCGCCGCGCGGAGACGCCGGGCGGCCGGGTCTACACCCTGGCGGACACCGTCGGTTTTGTCCGCCACCTGCCGCACCACCTGGTCGAGGCCTTCCGCTCGACCATGGAGGAGGTCGGCGACGCCGACCTGATCCTGCACGTCGTCGACGGCGCGCACCCCGAGCCGGAGGCCCAGCTGGCCGCCGTGCGCGAGGTGATCGTCGAGGTCGGCGCGCAGAACGTGCCGGAGATCGTGGTGATCAACAAGGCGGACGCGGCCGACCCGCTGGTGCTGGCGCGCCTGCTGCGCCGTGAGCCGCACGCGATCGTGGTCTCGGCGCGCACCGGGCAGGGCATCGAGGAGCTCCTGGCGCTCGTCGAGTCCGAGCTGCCGCGGCCGTCCATCGAGGTCACGGCGCTGGTCCCGTACACCCGCGGCGATCTGGTGGCCAAGGTCCACCGGGACGGCGAGGTGCTGGGCGAGGAGCACAACGGCGACGGCACCGTCCTCCACGCCCGCGTCGGCGCGGAGCTTGCAGCGGAGCTGGAGGCGTTCGCGGTGGCCGTACAGCGCTGAGGTAGTTGCACAGCCAAGGGGCGCGGGGCTCTGCTTGATGAACTGCGTGCGCGACAAGCCACGGTGAGTGGTGAGTCGCTCAGCGAGCAGGGCCATCCGCACAGGGTGGTTGCTCGCGCACGCAGTTCATCGAGCAGAGCCCCGCGCCCCTTGATGTTGCAGCTGGGTGTTGTGGGGGGATTGTGCAGGGCCGTTTCTCCTGGCGGGCTTGGTCGTTAGGCCAACGGGACGTCACCCGAAGGGGGTGCGTGCCACCGCAAGCGGGTCTGCTCGTTCGGGTGGTTGGCCGCCCGGTGAGGGCCACGCCCGCGCGGTCGGCGTCCCGACCGCCAGGAGGTACTCAGGCCATGTCCACCACGGCGTTGCCCACTCACCCCGACGCCGCGCTCCGCGGCGGCGCGGAGGCGATCCTCGGCCGTCAGGCGGCCCGCGAGTCCGCCGCCCGGACGTACGCCCGCTCGCTCCCGATCGTTCCGGTCCGGGCGAGAGGGATGACGGTCGAGGGTGCGGACGGTCGCCGCTACCTCGACTGTCTCGCAGGTGCGGGCACGCTGGCGCTGGGCCACAACCACCCCGTGGTACTGGAGGCGATCCGCGCCGTCCTCGACGCCGAGGCACCGCTGCACGTGCTCGACCTGGCCACGCCCGTCAAGGACGAGTTCACCACCGCCCTGTTCGAGACCCTGCCGCCGTCCATGGCCCGGGACGCGCGGATCCAGTTCTGCGGTCCGGCCGGGACGGACGCGGTCGAGGCCGCACTCAAACTGGTGCGGCTGGCGACAGGCCGCGACGGCCTGCTCGCCTTCACCGGCGGTTACCACGGACAGACCGCAGGCTCGCTCGCGGCGACGGGAGACACCTCGGTCCGCGCTGGGCTCGGCATCGGCGGGGCAGGCGGCGTCGGCGGCCAGGTCACGCGGCTGCCGTATCCGTACGCGTACCGCTGCCCGTTCGGGATCGGCGGCACGGCGGGCGCGCGGCTGGGGACGCGGTGGACGAGCTCGCTGCTGGAGGATCCGAAGGGCGGGATCGACCGCCCGGCGGGGATGCTCGTCGAGGTGGTCCAGGGCGAGGGTGGGGTCATTCCCGCGCCGGACGAGTGGCTGCGCGAGCAACGGGAGCTGACGTTGCGTCATGGCATTCCGCTGATCGTCGACGAGGTGCAGACGGGCGTCGGCCGCACGGGCGCCTTCTGGGCGGTCCAGCACTCCGGCGTGGAGCCGGACGTGATGGTCGTCTCCAAGGCGATCGGCGGCAGTCTGCCGCTCGCCGCCATCGTCTACCGCGCCGAGCTCGACGTCTGGGCGCCCGGCGCGCACGCGGGCACGTTCCGCGGCAACCAACTCGCCATGGCCGCAGGGGCGGCGACTCTCCGCTACGTCCGCGAGCAGGGTCTCGACGCCCGCGCGGCCGAGCTCGGCACCAGAATGCTGGCCCGGCTCCGTGGACTGCAACGGGAGTTGCCCGTCATCGGGGACGTGCGCGGGCGAGGGCTGATGCTCGGCATCGAGCTGGTCGACCGGGAGGCCGCGCCGGACGACCTCGGCGCCTACCCCGCCGCGCCGGAGCTCGCCCAGGCCGTCCGGGCGGAGGCGCTCCGGCGTGGGCTGATCGTCGAACTCGGCGGCCGGTACAGCTCGGTGGTGCGGCTGCTGCCGCCGCTGACCATGACGGACGAGCAGGCGGAGGCGGTGTTGGAACGCCTCGCCGAGTCGATCGCCGCCGCCACCCGGATGCTGGGCGGCCCCCGGGCGACGGCTCCCTCCACCACCTCGGCCCCGGCCCGCCTCTCGGCCACGCCGGACCCGGCAGCCCCGACGATCCCCGCGGCGCGCGGCGCCTGGTTCCCGGCCGCCCGAGCGGGAGGGGTGGCGTGAATCTCCCCCCGCCCGACCCGGCACCCCCTGCTGCGACGCCGGACAGCACTCCGCCAGCCACGCGGCCTCCAGCCGACCGGCCAACGGACCCGGCAGGCAGCGGGCCCGCGCGAAGCGCGCCCACACAGTCATCCGGAACCACCCGCCAGCGCGCCGACGCGCAGGGCGGCAGTGCGCAGAGTGCCGACCGGCAGCGCAGTGACCCGCAGGGCACCGACCAGCGGGGCACCAACGCGCAGAACGGCCCGGAGCAGGGCGCCGACCGGCAGCGCGCTGACGCGCAGAGCGCTACCCCGCAGGGCAGCGACCCGCGGAGCGCCACCCCGCAGGGCACCGACCCGCAGACTGCTACCGCGCAGGGCAGCGACCCGCGGAGCGCCACCCCGCAGGGCAGCGACCCGCAGAGTGCTACCGCGCAGGGCAGCGACCCGCGGAGCGCTACCGTGCAGGGCAGCGACCCGCGGAGCGCCACCGCGCAGGGCAGCGACCCGCAGACTGCTACCGCGCAGGGCACCGACCGGCAGCGCGCCGACGCGCAAAGCGATACCGCGCAGTTCGTCACCCCACAGCGCGCCGCCTCAGCGATTTCCTCGGTGGCGCTGGCCGGAGGCGTCGGCGGTTCGGACGCGCTCGCCGCCTTCGTCGCGGAAGCGCTCAACGCTCTGCGCGAAGGCGCGGTCGCGCGGGGTGGACCGCTGCCGGCCGGCGGACCTCGCGGAGTCGCGGACGCGTTGCGTGCACTGCTCACGCCCGGCGCGCTGCTGCCGGAGGTGGGGGAGCCGGAGGCGCTCCTCGAGCTGACGCGGGCGCTCGCCGCAGGCGCCGCCGACCCGGCCGACCCCGCCTGCGCTGCGCACCTGCACGTCCCGCCGCTCGCCGTGGCCGCCGCGGCGGACCTCGCCGTTGCCGCGCTCAATCCCTCCCTGGACTCCTGGGACCAGGCCCCCAGCGGCACGGAGATCGAGACGGCCGTGCTCCGCCTGCTCGCCGGGCTCGTCGGCTTCGCAGAGCCCGACGACGCCACCGGCGTCTTCACCACGGGCGGTACCGAATCGAACCTGATGGCCCTCCTTCTCGCCCGTGACGCCGTGCTGGCCAAGGAGTTCGGCACCCTGACAGGTGGGGCGCTGCCACCGGAGGCGGCCGGGCGGCTGCGGATCCATTGCTCCAGGGCTGCGCACTTCTCCCTCGCCCGAGCCGCGAGTGTGCTCGGCCTGGGCGCGCAGGCCGTCGTCCCGATCGACACCACCGACGACGGCGCGCTCGACCCGCGCCTGCTCGACTGGACCCTCGCTGACGCCCGCACCGCCGGGCACGTCCTCTGCTGCGTCGTGGCGACCGCGGGGACGACGGATCTCGGCGCGATCGATCCGCTCCGGTCCGTTGCCGCCGTGACCGCGCGCCACGGCGTGCGGCTGCACGTCGATGCCGCCTACGGCGGTGGAGCCCTCTTCTCGCGCACGCTCGCACCGCTCCTCGACGGTCTCGGGCTTGCGGATACCGTCGGCCTGGACCTGCACAAGCTGGGGTGGCAGCCCGTCGCCGCCGGCGTCCTGCTCGCCAGGGAGGCCGCGATGCTGACCCCGCTGGAGCAGCGGGTGGCCTACCTCAATCCGGCGGACGACGAGGAGGCCGGGTACACCTCGCTCCTCGGCCGATCCCTGCGCACGACCCGGCGGCCCGACGCGTTCAAGGTCGCGGTCACGCTGCGGACGCTGGGGCGTTCCGGCCTCGGCGCGCTGGTCGACCGCTGCCACGCCCTCGCGCAGCATGCGGCGCGTGCCGTCGCCGCCGAGCCGCGCCTGGAGTTGGTCGCGGAGCCGATTCTCACCACGGTGCTCTTCCGCTACCTGCCGCATGACCAGGCGGCCGCCGAGGAGGTCGACGCCGTCAACGCCGAGTTGCGGCGACGCCTCCTGGCCGAGGGCGCCGCCGTCGTCGGCCGCACCGAGCTGCCCGGCCCCGCCGGCGGCGTCGGCCCCGGCGGCGTGCGGCTCAAACTCACCCTGCTCAATCCCCACACCACCGAGGCGGACCTCGATCGGCTGCTCGCCCTCGTCGTCGCGGCGGGCGCCGCCGTCGAACGCGAGCGATCCGGATCTCCCCCGGACGGGCGCGCCAGCGAGGGCAGTCCGTCGGTGGGGCAGTCGGGGGACCGGTCGAAGGATGACCGGACGAAAGACGGCCGGACGAATGGCGACCGGCCGAAGGCCCGCCGTGGTGACCGGCCCAGCGACGACCAGCCCAGCAAGATCCAGGAGAAGCCCGCGTGAGCACCGTCCCCCCGCAGCAGCACCCTGCGACACCGTCCGCCGCCGCCGTCGCGGTCGTCGGAGACGACACGGATCCGCTACTGCAACCGGATCCGGCGGCCGCCGCGGATGCCGCCGCCACCGAGAACCTGTTGCGCTGCTGGGTCCGCGAGACCGGGGCCGTCGTGCCCGCGCGTGGCGGCGTGCTGCACATCGTCCTGGGGGACGGACTCCTGCTCCGCGCGCCGGTTCGCTATCGGTCGGCGTCCGGCTGGCACCGTTTCGGCGCCGCGCAACTGACTGCGCCCGGTCTGCATGCCGAAGCGGCGGTGCGGCCCGTCGACGCGGTGACCCTCGCCTCACTCCTCGCGCGCTCGGCGGTGGAGTCGGTGAAGGCGGCGGAGGCGGCGGACAGCACCGCCGGTGCCTCGCTGCCGCCCGCCCCGCCGCCGTCGCCTGCGCACGTAGCGGATCTCGCCGGGCGGGTCGCCGACTCCGTCCGACGGACCGCGCAGTTCGTCGCGCACCGGCGCGCCGCCGCCGAGCCGGGCCCGGCCGTCACCCCGTTCCTCCGCTCCGAGCAGGCGCTGATCCTGGGCCATCCGCTCCATCCCACTCCCAAGAGCCGCGAGGGTCTCGGGGACGCCGAGGCCGCCGCCTACGCGCCGGAACTACGCGGCGCGCTGCGGCTCCACTGGTTCGCCGTGGACCGCGAACTCGTCGTCGCCGCCGAGGGAGCAGCGCCCACCTGGGCGGGCGGAGCCGAGCTCGGCCTGGCAGGGATGGCGGCGACGACCGCCGAGCTGCGGGGGGAGGACGGACCGCCGGCCCCGGAGGGCATGGTGCTGCTGCCGGTGCACCCTTGGCAGGCGCGGGAGCTGTCCAACCGGCCGGTCGTACGGGCGCTCCTCGACGAGGGCCGGGTCCGCGATCTCGGCCCGGCCGGGGGCCTTTGGCACCCGACCTCGTCCGTGCGCACCCTCTACCGGCCGGGGACTCCCTGGATGCTCAAGCTCTCGCTGGGCCTGCGCATCACCAACTCCCGCAGGGAGAACCTCCGCAAGGAACTGCTGCGCGGCGCGGAGGTCCATCGGCTGCTCGAGTCCGGCCTCGGGGCGCAGTGGCGCGCTGCCCACCCAGGCTTCGACATCGTCCGCGACCCAGCCTGGATCGGGGTCGACCTTCCAGGCACGGCCGAGGACCCGTCCGCCGCGAGCGGCTTCGACGTCGTCTTCCGACAGAACCCCTTCGGCGCGGGCGAGCAGGCGCACTGCCTCGCCGGGCTCGTCGCCGAACGCCCCTGGTCCGGCGGACACCGATCCCATCTCGCGGAGGTGCTGCACCGCCTCGCCGCCCGTACCGGACGGCCGGCGCAGACGGTCGCGACCGAGTGGTTCCTGCGGTACCTCGACGCCGTTGTCCTGCCCATCCTCTGGCTCGACGGGCACGCAGGTGTCGCCCTGGAGGCACACCAGCAGAACAGCCTGGTCGTGCTCGACCAGGACGGCTGGCCCGTCGGCGGACGCTACCGCGACAACCAGGGTTACTACTTCCGCGACTCGGCCGCAGCCGCACTGGAGGCGCGACTACCGGGAATCGGGCGGGACAGCGACACCTTCGTGCCGGACGCCGTGGCCGACGAGCGCTTCGCCTACTACCTGGGCATCAATCATCTTCTGGGTCTGGTCGGAGCGTTCGGCTCGCAGGGACTGGCAGACGAGCCGCTGCTGCTGGCCGCCCTGCGCCGGTTTCTCGCGGGCTCGGCGGCCTCGACCGGATCCACGCTCCCTGACCGACTGCTCGGCACCGAGGAGCTGCGCTGCAAGGCGAACCTGTTGACCCGCCTGCACGGCATGGACGAACTCGTAGGCCCCGTCGAGACCCAGTCCGTCTATGTCGCCTTCGCGAACCCGCTTGCGCAGCCCACCGAGTCGGCGGCGTCGGCCGTTAGCCCCCAGGCCCTGGCCGGAGCGAGCGCGTGAACGACCAGCACCACCCGCGTTGGTCGCCTGCAGCACCCGCCGCCCCACCCGCCCCAACCGCGCCCCCCGGGGTGCCCGCGCAGCCTCGCAGCACCCCACACCCGCACGCTGGGCACCTCGGCACGGCCCACCCCCCGCCCGGCGGCCCACAACCAGGCGGCCCGCAGCACGGCCGTCCCCCGGTGGCTCACCGCTCCCGACGGGACGACCTGCTCGACGGCGTCGGACGATGGGGCGTCATGCACACCCGGCACGGCGACTTCCGGCTGCAACCGGTCCGGCTCGCCCGTGACCTCGCGCTGCTCGTCTCCTGGATGAACGATCCCGTCGTCTCCGCCTTCTGGGAGCTCTGCGGACCCGCCGAGCTGACGGAGCACCACGTGCGCACCCAGCTCGACGGGGACGGTCGCAGCGTCCCGTGCCTCGGGCTGCTCGACGGAACACCGATGAGCTACTGGGAGCTCTACCGCGCCGATCTCGATCCGCTCGCCCGGCACTACCCCGCCCGCCCGCACGACACCGGTCTGCACCTGCTCATCGGCCCCGCCGAGCGGCGCGGCCGCGGCATCGGCGGCACGCTCATCGGCGCGCTGGCCCAGCGGGTGCTGCGCGAGCGACAGTCCGCCCGGCGCGTCGTCGCCGAGCCGGACGTGCGGAACCTGCCGTCCGTGCGTGCCTTTCTCCGGGCGGGGTTCCGCTACGACTCGGAGCTCCTGCTGCCGGAGAAACACGCGGCGCTGATGGTCTACGAACGCGGCTGAGCCCGCGGCGCACCCCATCTCGCCCCTCTCGGTCCATTGCCTCCCCCTTGACCCGCCCCTGTTACCACCCCCGAACCCGGAAAGCACCTGTCCGTGGAACTTTCACGCCTCTCGGCCCTCGAGGCCGACCCACGCCTTGACGGCCTGCCCTACGACCTCGTCGGGGTGGGCCTGGGTCCGTTCAACCTGTCCCTCGCCGCACTCGCCGACGGCGTGCCCGCCCTGCGCACGGTCTTCCTCGACGCCAAGCCGGAGTTCAGCTGGCACCCCGGTCTGATGATCGAGGGCGCGCGGATGCAGGTGCCGTTCCTGGCCGACCTGGTCTCGCTGGTCGACCCGACCAGTCCGTGGTCGTTCCTGGCCTACCTGCGTGAGCGGCAGCGTCTCTTCCCGTTCTACTTCGCCGAGCAGTGGCATCTCTCCCGGCGCGAGTACGAGGACTACTGCCGCTGGGCTGCAGAGCGGCTGCCCAACTGTCGCTTCGACAGCCCGGTCAAGGCCGTCCGCTGGAACGGTGACCGCCAGCTCTTCGAAGTCGAGGTCCCGGGCCAGGAGCCCTGTCTGGCTCGCCATGTGGTGCTCGGCGTCGGCACCGAGCCCGTCGTCCCCGCCGCGTTCGCCGGGCTGCTCGGCGACGGCGGCCCTGTGCTGCACTCCGAGGAGTACCTCACCTCTCCCCGCTCTCCTCGCACCGTAGCGGCCGCCACTGACATCACGGTCGTCGGCTCGGGCCAGTCGGGCGCCGAGGTCTTCCTCGACCTGCTCCTCCGCCGCGGCGCGAACCCCGGCCAGCGCCTCCGCTGGATCACCCGCAGCGCGGCCCTCGCGCCGATGGAGTACTCCAAGCTGGGCCTTGAGCATTTCACCCCGGACTACACCCGCTTCTTCCACGCCCTGCCCGAGCGGGTCCGCGACGCCCTCGTGCCGAGCCAGTGGCAGCTCTACAAGGCAGCCAGCGCGGAGACGCTCGCCGCCATCCACGACGCGCTCTACGAGCGGACCACGGCCGGCGGCGACGCCGAGGTGGAGATCGTGCCGGGCACCGAGGTGCGCACCGCCAGGCGCGGACCCTGCGGCGGCCTCGAGCTCCACTGCGCCCACACCCCGACCGGCGCCCAGTACGCGCTCCGCACCGACGTCGCGGTCCTCGCCACCGGATACGCGCCGCGCCGCCCCGCGCTGCTCGATCCGGTCCACGATCTGATCGACTGGGACGAGCAGGGCCGCTACCGCGTCGGCCTGGACTACCGGGTCGGCCTGCGCCCCGATGTCACGGCCGGGCTCTACGTGCAGAACGCGGAACTGCACACCCACGGCGTCGGGACGCCCGACCTCGGCCTTGGCGCCCACAGGGCGGCCGTGATCCTCAACGCCGTGAGTGCCGACGTCCTCGGCCGCACCGTGCACCGCCTGCCCGAGACCACGGCGTGGACGACTTTCGGCCGCCCACGCAGCGCGACGGATCTGGAGCCCGGCCGACGAGACGAGCCGGCCGCGCTTCCCGCGATCTCCGTGCCCCTCGCCTGAAGCCCTGCGATCCGGACCTGCCCGCCCGGACCTGCCCCGCTCGCGGACCCGTCACGACGGCCGCGATGAAAGACCCGCAGGGCTGGTTCACCCCTGACAACGCACCACCCGGGACGCTACGCTCCACGTCCATGGATGATCTCCAGCGGACGCCGACCGCGCCTCTCACCCTCGCCGCCGGCCAAGCCGCCTGCGTGCCCCTGGACCTCGTCGCCAACGCGGCCACCGCCGCCGACCTCGTCCGCCGCGCCGCTGATCGCGGCGCCGCCCTGCTCGTCCTGCCGGAGCTCTTTCTGAGCGGCTACGAGCTCCCCGGCATCGTCGCCGATCCGGCGCACCACACCACGAGCGCCGAGGACCCGCGCCTTGACCCCCTGCGCGCGGCCTGCGCCGACCGTCGCACCGCCCTCGTCGTGGGCGCACCCACGCTCGCCGAGGGCCGACTGCACATCTCCGCGCTCGCCTTCGACCGTGACGGCAAGCTAGCAGCCACCTATGACAAGCAGCACGTGACGCCCAACGAGCGCGCCCACGGGTTCGCCCCCGGCGGCGGAGGCTGCACGCTGACCCTCGACGGCTGGCGGTTCGGGCTCAGCATCTGCTGGGACTCCTCCTTTCCCGAGCACGCACGGGCTGCCGCCGTCGACGGCTGCCACGCCTACCTGAACGGCGCCATGTTCGGTCAGGGGTTCGTCGCCAAGTCCAACACCTTCCTGTTCCCTGCCCGCGCCATGGACAACACCTGCTACATGCTGCTGGCCAACCACAGCGGTCCGAGCGGCCCCTACGTCGGCGGCGGCCACAGCGCGATCTGGGGCCCGCTCGGCGAGCAACTGGCCGACGCCGGGGAGGCAGACCCCGGCCTCGCCGTCGCCGTTGTCGATCCCGAGCGGCTTCGCGCGGCAAGGGAAGAGGAACCCGTGCTGGTGGATCCTTCGCTGGCCGTGACCGCAGGGCCCAGAATTGTCGGTGGCGCCCTCTAGGGTGGAGGTGCCATGAGTGACGACATCCTTGAGCCCGCCGCGGCCGAATCCAGCACCCCCTCCGAGCCGGCAGCGCCGAGCGGCGAGGCAGACCCATCGCGCATCCGCGAGCTGCTGCACGCCGCGGTGACGGCGGTGGGCGGCGTCGAACGGCCGGGGCAGATCGCCATGGCCGAGGCGGTCGCCGGAGCGGTCGACAACAACGAACAGCTCCTCGTCCAGGCCGGCACGGGCACCGGAAAGTCGCTCGCCTACCTGGTCCCCGCTCTCGCGCACGGGGACAGGGTCGTCGTCGCCACGGCGACGCTCGCGCTCCAACGTCAGCTCGTCGAGCGCGATCTGCCGCGCACAGTCGATGCCCTGCATCCGCTGCTGCGCCGACGGCCGCTGTTCGCCATGCTCAAGGGGCGGTCCAACTACCTCTGTCTGCACCGCGTCCACGAGGGCGCGCCGAGCGACGAGGAGGACGGCCTCTTCGATCCGGCCGAGGCGCTCGGCGGTCCCAGCAGCAAGCTGGGCAAGGACATCATGCGGCTGCGCGACTGGGCCGACGAGACCGAGACGGGCGACCGCGACGATCTGTCACCCGGCGTTTCCGACAAGGCCTGGGCGCAGCTCTCGGTCAGCTCGCGGGAGTGCCTGGGGTCCACCAAGTGCCCCTACGGCGGCGAGTGCTTCGCCGAGGCAGCGCGTGAGCGCGCCAAGCTGGCGGACGTCGTCGTGACGAACCACGCCCTGTTGGCGATCGACTCGCTCGAAGGCGCGCCGGTGCTGCCCGAGCACGGCCTGCTCATCGTCGACGAGGCGCACGAGCTCGTCGCCCGGGTCACCGGCATCGCCACCGCGGAGCTGACGACCACGGGGGTGAACCGGGCGGTCAAGCGCGCCGCCAAACTCGCCAACGAGAAGGCCGTGGACAAGCTCCAGGCCGCCGCCGAGAACTTCCACGGCTTGATGGAGCTCGCCGACGCCGGCCGTGTCGAGGAGCTGCCGGAGAATGTCCACTACGCCGTCGCTGCGATCCGCGAGGCCTCCCGCGAGGTCATCACCTCGCTCGGCGAGGTCCGCGACAAGGGACTGACGGACGAGGACGCCGTCCGCAAGCAGGCGATGGCCTCTCTCGAGACAATCCACGACACGACGGACCGGCTGCTGGAGGGGTCCGTCTACGACGTCGTCTGGATCGACCGCAATGACCGCTTCCTGGCCGCGCCCGCCTCGCTGCGGGTCGCCCCGCTCAGCGTCTCCGGCCTGCTGCGGGAGAGCCTCTACACCGAGCGCTCGGTGGTGCTCACCTCGGCCACGCTCAAGCTCGGCGGGGACTTCACCGGCGTCGCCGCCTCGCTCGGTCTCTCCTCGACCGGCCGCGACGACGTGGGGGAGGCCCTGGACGGCGCGGCGCCCGCGCCGGTCTGGCGCGGCCTGGACGTCGGCTCTCCCTTCGACTACCCGAAGCAGGGCATCCTCTACGTAGCGCGCCACCTGCCCCCGCCGGGACGCGACCCGGACCGTCCGGAGATGCTGGCCGAGCTGGCCGAGCTGATCCAGGCCGCGGGCGGCCGGACGCTGGGCCTCTTCTCCTCCATGCGTGCGGCGCAGCACGCGGCGGAGGCGTTGCGGGAGAAGGTGCCGGGGGAGATCCTGCTCCAGGGCGAGGACACCCTGGGCGAGTTGATCAAGAACTTCTCAGCGGATGCGGAGAGCTGCCTCTTCGGCACGCTCTCGCTCTGGCAGGGCGTGGACGTCCCCGGGTCGGCCTGTCAGCTGGTGGTGATGGACAGGATTCCGTTTCCCCGGCCCGACGACCCGCTGATGAGCGCTCGGCAGAAGGCGGTGGAGGAGCACGGCGGCAACGGCTTCATGGCCGTGGCGGCCACGCACGCCGCCCTGCTGATGGCCCAGGGCGCCGGCCGGCTGATCCGTTCCGCGGAGGACCGCGGGGTCGTCGCGGTGCTCGACTCGCGTCTGGCCACGGCGCGTTACGGCGGATTCTTCCGCTCTTCCATGCCCGACTTCTGGTACACGACAGACCGCAATCAGGTGCGCCGATCGCTCGCGGCGATCAACGCGGCCGCGGTGCCGGTGCGCAAGCGCTGAAAGCGATCGGGGCGCGCGAGGCAATGCCTCGCGCGCCCCGTCCAAGGCTGCCGACTAGAGACGGCGCAGTACCGCGACGACCTTGCCGAGAATCGTGGCGCTGTCGCCCGGAATCGGCTCGTAGGCCGAATTGTGCGGCATGAGCCAGATATGTCCGTCCTCGCGCTTGAGGCGCTTGACCGTGGCCTCGCCGTCGATCATCGCGGCGACGATGTCGCCGTTCTCGGCGACGGGCTGACGGCGCACGGTGACCCAGTCGCCGTCCATGATCGCGGCCTCGATCATCGAGTCACCGCTGACCTTGAGGACGAACAGTTCGCCGTCGCCCACGAGTTGGCGCGGCAGTGGGAAGACGTCCTCCACCGACTGCTCGGCGAGGATCGGTCCACCGGCGGCGATCCGACCGACGAGCGGAACGTAGGACGTGGCGGGGCGGCCGCCGTTGGCGTCGGGGACCGGGCGGGCGACCTCCATACCGCGCACCTCGTACGCGCGCGGACGGTGCGGGTCGCGACGGAGAAAGCCCTTGCGCTCCAGGGCCATCAGCTGGTGGGCGACCGAGGAGGTGCTGGACAGGCCGACGGCCTGGCCGATCTCCCGCATGCTGGGCGGGTAGCCGCGGCGCTGGACGGAATCGCGGATGACCTCGATGACGCGGCGCTGCCGTTCGGTGAGCCCGGCCTCGTCCGTGCGGATGCCCGGCGGGCGTCCTGGGAGCGAGCGCGCGGGGCTTTCTTGAATATCCAAGGAGTGTCCCGAGGAGTGCGTGGCGGAAGGCCCGCTAGCCTGGTCCGGAACGAGGCCGGAGGTTCGGTTTCGCGTTTCTTCCTGACTGGCGAACTGGGAGCGTTCCTGCACCGGGACGGTGCTGCTATCGGCGATGGTCACGGCGGCCCCTCTCAACCTACGGACGTTCTCCCTTGAATAGGCCAACGGTAGGTCCTATCGAAAGGTTGCGCCAAACACACGTTCGAGTGAATTATTGCCGGAAACCCTGAACTGATCAAGGTTTCGGGTGTATTTCCACCCCGCCGTGCGATCGCTTGTTCGAGTCGAATCCTCTCACGGATCATCGCGGGGCGCGGGCGAAACGACTCGCGGCTACCCCTGCGCAGGGGCTCGCCGGCCTCCTGCGGCCAAGCGGGTGAGGCTTCCCCGTGGCTCCTCCCGACTGACCTGCGCCGATCGCGAAGCGTGATCCGAGGGACACGACACGCGGTGCTTGAATGGTGCGCGCCGCACCAGATCTAGTGGTTACATTGGTCCCCGCAGCCCACAAGTTGTGGTCCCGGTGGTCTTCGCCGTCCGCGGGATCGCCTAGACTGACGGCTGCTCCGGACCGAGCAGAGACCTGAATCAGGAGGGGAGCGGGACGTGCACTGCCCCTTCTGCCGCCACGCGGACAGCCGAGTCGTCGACTCGCGCACGACCGACGACGGCAGCTCGATCCGCCGCAGGCGCCAGTGCCCCGACTGCAACCGCCGCTTCACGACGGTGGAGACCGCCGCCTTGATGGTGGTGAAGCGCAGCGGGGTCACCGAGCCCTTCAGCCGCGACAAGGTGATCACCGGAGTGCGGAAGGCCTGTCAGGGCCGACCCGTCACGGAGGACGCCCTCGCGCTGCTGGGCCAGCGGGTCGAGGAGGCCGTCCGCTCCACGGGAGCGGCCGAGCTGTCCACCCACGATGTCGGTCTGGCCATACTGGGCCCGCTCAAGGACCTGGACCTGGTGGCCTACCTGCGATTCGCCTCGGTCTACCGGGCTTACGACTCACTCGAGGACTTCGAGGCCGCGATCGCGGAGCTCCGCGACGACCGGCCCCCCGCGCCCGTGCTCCGATAACCCTCGGCACTTCGGAGCCGTGCGCGCGCAGCACAGCAGCATCACACGAACCAGCAGGCGACCCCGGGAAGACGCGGGGCGCTCAGGGCGTTTGCCCAGGAGGAGGCGGCAATGACAGATACGACCAGCGGCTCCCGTACCGGCAAGAACGGCGCGGCCAAGGGCGGCAAGACCGCAGCGGCCGGCGCCAAGGCGGGCGCGGGACTGCGTATCGAGCGCATCTACACCACCCCGGGCGTCCATCCCTACGACGAGGTGGCCTGGGAGCGTCGTGACGTCGTCATGACGAACTGGCGTGACGGCTCGATCAACTTCGAGCAGCGCGGCGTCGAGTTCCCCGACTTCTGGTCGGTCAACGCGGTCAACATCGTCACCAGCAAGTACTTCCGCGGCGCGGTCGGCACCCCGCAGCGCGAGTGGAGCCTGAAGCAGATCATCGACCGCGTGGTTTCGACCTACCGCGCCGCCGGCGAGAAGCACGGCTACTTCGCCTCGCCCGCCGACGCCGAGGTCTTCGACCACGAGCTGACCTACGCCCTCCTCCACCAGGTCTTCTCGTTCAACTCGCCGGTCTGGTTCAACGTCGGCACCTCCCAGCCCCAGCAGGTCAGCGCCTGCTTCATCCTGGCCGTCGACGACTCCATGGAGTCGATCCTCGACTGGTACAAGGAAGAGGGCATGATCTTCAAGGGCGGCTCCGGCGCCGGCCTGAACCTCTCCCGGATCCGCTCCTCCAAGGAGCTGCTCTCCTCCGGCGGCAACGCCTCGGGACCGGTCTCCTTCATGCGTGGCGCGGACGCCTCGGCAGGAACGATCAAGTCCGGCGGTGCGACCCGCCGCGCGGCCAAGATGGTCGTGCTCGACGTGGACCACCCGGACGTCGAGGCCTTCATCGAGACCAAGGTGAAGGAGGAGGAGAAGATCCGCGCGCTGCGTGACGCGGGCTTCGACATGGACCTGGGCGGCGACGACATCACGTCCGTCCAGTACCAGAACGCCAACAACTCGGTGCGCGTCTCGGACGAGTTCATGGAGGCCGTCGAGAAGGGCGAGCAGTTCGGTCTGCGCGCCCGGATGACCGGCGAGGTCATCGAGACCGTCGACGCCAAGGGCCTGTTCCGGAAGATGGCCGAGGCCGCGTGGGCCTGCGCCGACCCGGGCATCCAGTACGACTCGACGATCAACCACTGGCACACCAGCCCCGAGTCCGGCCGCATCAACGCGTCCAACCCCTGCTCGGAGTACATGCACCTGGACAACTCCAGCTGCAACCTGGCTTCGCTGAACCTGATGAAGTTCCTGCGCGACGACGACTCCTTCGACGCCGTGAACTTCGCCAAGGTCGTCGAGCTGGTCATCACCGCGATGGACATCTCCATCTGCTTCGCGGACTTCCCGACGCAGAAGATCGGCGAGACCACCCGCGCCTTCCGCCAGCTCGGCATCGGCTACGCCAACCTCGGCGCCCTGCTGATGGCCACCGGCCACGCCTACGACTCCACGGGCGGGCGCGCGCTGGCCGGTGCCATCACCTCGCTCATGACCGGTACGGCGTACAAGCGCTCCGCCGAACTCGCCGCCATCGTCGGCCCGTACGACGGTTACGCCCGCAACGCCGAGCCGCACCAGCGCGTCATGCGTCAGCACGCCGACGCCAACGACGTCGCGACGCGCATCGACGACCTGGACACCCCGGTCTGGGCCGCCGCCACCGAGGCCTGGCAGGACGTCGTCCGTCTGGGCGCCAAGAACGGCTTCCGCAACGCGCAGGCCTCCGTGCTGGCCCCGACCGGCACCATCGGCCTGATGATGGACTGCGACACCACCGGTGTCGAGCCCGACCTGGCGCTCGTCAAGTTCAAGAAGCTCGTCGGCGGCGGCTCGATGCAGATCGTCAACGGCACGGTGCCGCGTGCGCTGCGTCGCCTGGGCTACCAGGAGGAGCAGGTCGAGGCGGTCGTCGCCTACATCGCCGAGCACGGCAACGTCGTGGACGCCCCGGGTCTCAAGCCCGAGCACTACGAGGTGTTCGACTGTGCGATGGGCGAGCGCTCCATCTCCGCGATGGGTCACGTCCGGATGATGTCCGCGATCCAGCCCTGGATCTCGGGTGCCATTTCCAAGACGGTCAACATGCCGGAGAGCGCGACGGTCGAAGAGGTCGAGGAGATCTACTTCGAGGCCTGGAAGCTCGGCGTGAAGGCGCTGGCCATCTACCGCGACAACTGCAAGGTCGGCCAGCCGCTCTCGGCGAAGACGAAGGAGCCGAAGCCGGAGGCCGTTGCCCCGGCTGCCGCCGCCCCGGTCTCCGCGACCGAGAAGGTCGTCGAGTACCGCCCGGTCCGGAAGCGTCTGCCCAAGGGGCGTCCCGGCATCACCACCTCGTTCACGGTGGGCGGCGCCGAGGGCTACATGACCGCCAACTCCTACCCGGACGACGGTCTGGGTGAGGTCTTCCTGAAGATGTCCAAGCAGGGCTCGACCCTGGCGGGCATGATGGACGCCTTCTCCATCGCCGTCTCGGTCGGCATGCAGTACGGCGTGCCGCTGGAGACCTACGTCTCGAAGTTCACGAACATGCGCTTCGAGCCGGCCGGTCTGACCGACGACCCGGACGTGCGGATGGCGCAGTCGATCGTCGACTACATCTTCCGCCGCCTGGCCCTGGACTTCCTGCCCTTCGAGACCCGCTCGGCGCTCGGCATCCACTCCGTCGAGGAGCGTCAGCGCCACCTGGAGACCGGCTCCTACGAGCCGACCGACGAGGAGGACGTGGACGTCGAGGGCCTGGCCCAGTCCGCGCCCCGCGCCACCGCCGCTCCGGCCCCGGTCGTCATCCAGACCACCCCGGCCGCCGTCGCTCCGGCCGCCGTCGCTCCGGCCGCCGTCGCTCCGCACAACTCGACGGAGCTGCTGGAGATCCAGCAGGGCATCAACTCCGACGCCCCGCTCTGCTTCTCCTGCGGCACCAAGATGCGCCGTGCCGGCAGCTGCTACCTCTGCGAGGGCTGCGGCTCGACCAGCGGCTGCAGCTGAGCCACCAGCGCTGAGCGCTGATCGTTCGACCTGTGAGGGCGCCGACTCCGGTCGGCGCCCTCGCGGCGTTCGCGGACGGATGGACGCCGTTGCGTTGCACAGCCGCCCACCGGGAGGCGCGCACTGGGCGACGCAGACTTGGCCCATGGCGACGACGTACGCTTCGCCCATGTCTGATGATCATCATCTCGTTCCCGGGCCAGTCACCGCCGACGACCTCGCGCTCGGGGTCCGCCTCGCGGCGGAGCTGCTGAGGCAGCCCGCAGCCCTCGCCGCCGACTGGAGCCGCCTGGCCGGTCCGCTCAGCTGGGACTGCTGGGAGACGGTCGAGCACCTCGCGGACGACCTCTTCGCCTACGCCGCCCAGCTCGGGCCGCAGACGCCGCCGGCGGCGAACTTTGTGCCCTTCGTGCTCAGCCGCTCGGCGGAGGGCAAGCCGTCGTGCACGATCTTCGCCCAGCGGGACTCAGGCGTGGAGGGGCTGCTGCAGGTGCTGGAATCCTGTGGCGCGCTGCTGGTGGCGATGGTCAGGACCGCCGCTCCCGAGGCGCGCGCCTTCCATGGATTCGGGACCGCCGACGCCGAGGGTTCGGCCGCGATGGGACTGGCCGAGACGCTCGTGCACCTCGACGACGTCGCCCGGGGGCTCGGTCTGTCCTGGACGCCGCCCGGCGCGCTCTGCGTGCGGGTGCTGTACCGGCTCTTCCCCGAGGCTCCGACGGACTCCGATCCGTGGCAGGCCCTGCTCTGGGCCACCGGACGCGGCGAGCTGCCGGGGCGGGAGCGGGTCAGCGGGTGGCGGTGGTACAGCGCCCCGCGCTGAGACCTGCGGTGAGACCCCGGGCCGCAGCCGTCGCGCTGGGCTACTGTGGCCGTTATGGCGCGTCCGAGGCGAATTGTCCTGATCCGGCACGGTGAGTCGGAGGGGAATGTCGATGAGTCGATCTACGAGCGCATTCCCGACCACGCCCTGACGCTGACCTCCCGAGGGCGCGAGCAGGCGCGGGCGGCCGGTGCCGAACTGCGCGCGCTCTTCGGCGTGGAGCGGATCCAGGTCTACGTCTCCCCGTACACCCGGACCTGGCAGACCCTGAGCCTGCTCGGGCTGGAGCCCGCCCGGATACGCGTGATGGAGGAGCCCCGGCTGCGGGAGCAGGACTGGGGCAATCTCCAGGACGTCGAGGACATCCGGCAACAGCGCAAGCTGCGGGACGGCTACGGGCACTTCTACTACCGGTTCACCCAGGGCGAGTCCGGCGCCGACGTCTACGACCGGGCCGGGGCGTTCTTCGAGACGCTGCACCGCAACTTCCTACGGCCCGACTACCCGCCCAACGTGCTGCTGGTCTGCCACGGGCTGACGATGCGGCTGTTCTGCATGCGCTGGTTCCACTGGAGCGTGGACGAGTTCGAGTCGCTCTCCAATCCGGACAACGGGGAGACCAGGACTCTGCTGCTCGGTCCGGACGGCCGCTATACGCTTGATCGTCCGTTCGACCGCTGGACCTGATCAGCAGCAGGCAAGGAGCCTCCGTGTTCGTCGTCACCCTCTCCTACACCGCCCCCATCGAGCAGGTGGACGCCCTGATCGGGGAACACCGCGCCTGGCTCGACACGCAGTACGCGGCAGGCGTGCTGCTTGCCTCGGGCGCCAAGGTGCCGCGCACCGGCGGGATCGTCCTGGCGGGCGGCCTCGACCGGGCCGCACTGGACGCGCTCCTCGCGGACGACCCCTTCTCCAAGGGCGGCGTCGCCCGCTACGACGTGGTGGAGTTCACCGCCACCAAGACCGCCCCCTGCCTCGCCGACTACGGCGAGCCGCACGCCTCCTGACGTGCCTTGAGCAGTCGCTCCAGCAGCGGCCCGTCCGCTTCCACGAGCGGCAGCCGGACCGGCCCGGCGGGCAGGCCGGCGTCGCGCAGCAGGGCCTTCGCGGTGACCGTCCCGGGGACCTCGTCCATCATCGTCTGTACCAGCGGCAGCAGTCGCTGGTGCAGACGCGCGGCCTCCGCGTTCCTACCGCTCGCGTAGGCGTCCAGCACGGCCCGTGTCTGGTGCGGCGCCACGTTGGCGACGGTGCTGACGACGCCGACCGCGCCGATCGCGGCGAGCGGGAGGTTGATCTCGTCCGCGCCGCAGTAGTAGTGCAGTCCAGTGTCGGCGATGGTGCGGGCGGCCCCGGCCAGGTCGTAGCTGACGTCCTTCACGGCGACGATGCGCGGGTGCTCGGCCAGGGCCCGTAGGGTCTCGGGCGCGAGCCGGGTGCCGGTGCGGCCGGGGATGTCGTAGAGCATGACGGGGAGGGAGACGGCGTCCGCGACAGCGCGCAGATGCCGACGCACACCCTCCTGCTGGGGCTTGCTGTAGTACGGGGTCACTACCAGAATCCCGTCCGCTCCCGCACGCTCCGCCGTCCGGGCGAGGGCCGCCGAATGCGCGGTGTCGCTGGTGCCGACGCCGGCGACGACGGTGGCACGACCGCCGACCGCCTCCACGACGGTGCGCAGCAGCGCCTCCTTCTCGGTGTCCGTGGTCGTCGGCGACTCACCGGTGGTGCCGCTGAGCACCACGCCGTCGCAGCCCTGGTCGACCAGGTGGGCGGCGAGTCGCTGTGCGCCGTCCGGGTCGAGGCTGCCGTCCGAGCGGAAGGGAGTGATCATCGCGGCCAGGATCCGACCGAAGGGGAGCGCGTTGTCCATGTCCTCAGCCTGAACGACGTCACCGATGAAGCACCAGCACGAGCTTCTATGGCCAACCCTTTAGCGATTGTGAACGGTTTTGTCCTGGGGTGTCATCGGCGCGTGCCCCCGCGCCTGTGGTCGCACCACGAACACGGCCATCAGGAAGGCCAGCAGGGTGAAAGCGATCGCCACTTCGAAGGCGGAGGTCATGCCGTGGACGAAGGCCTGGTTGGGATTGGCGTGTCCGGCCCCCGCTTTGAGCTGGTTGCGCTGGGCGGTGGCGAAGACGGTCACCAGGATCGCCAGGCCGAGCGAGCCGCCGACCTGTTGGGTGGTGTTGAGCAGGCCCGTGGCCGCGCCCGCCTCCTGCGGTGCGACGCCGGAGACCGACGTCAGCATGACCGGCACGAAGATGCAGCCCATCCCGTAGCCGAAGGTCATGGTCGGCCCGAGCACGCCGCCGGCGTAGGTGCTGTGGACGTCCAGTTGGGTGATCCAGAACGCGCCGAGCGTGACCAGTACCGTGCCCAGGACCATGAACGGCCGCGCCCCGAACTTGGTCTGCAGGCGCGCGGCGATCTGCGCGGCCACGATGATGGAGGCGCTCATCGGCAGGAATCCCAGACCGGCCCGGATAGGACTGAAGCCGAGAATGTTCTGGATGAATTGCGTCATGAAGAAGAAGATCCCGAACATGGCTGCGGCCAGGCAGAGCATCATCACGTAGCCGCCCCAACGGTTCCGGTCCCGGAACAGCCGCAGCGGCGTGATCGGCTGCGGGGTCCGCGACTCGATCATCAGGAAGGACACCAGCAGGACCACGGCCACCGCGAAGGAGACCAGGGTCCACGTGTCGCTCCAGCCCTTGTCGGCTGCCCGGATGAAGCCGTAGACCAGGCTGACCATGCCCAGGGTCGCGCTCAGCGCGCCGGGCAGGTCGAAGCGACCCGGATGGCGTTCGGAGTCATTGATGTAGAGCGGGGCCAGCGCGGCCAGCGCCAGGCCGATGGGCACGTTGACGAAGAACACCCAGCGCCAGGAGAGCCAGGAGGTCAGCATGCCGCCGAGCAGCAGCCCGATGGCGCCGCCCGCGCCGGCCACGGCTGCGTAGACGCCGAAGGCGCGGTTGCGTTCGGGGCCCTCCTTGAAGTTCGTCGCGATCAGCGCGAAGGCCGTCGGTGAGGCGATGGCGCCTCCGATGCCCTGCAGCGCCCGAGAGGCGAGCAACATCCAGGAGGCCGTGGCCAGACCGCCGAGCAAGGAGGCCAGGCTGAAGATCAGCACGCCGGTCATCAAGGTCGGGCGTCGACCCAGGATGTCGCCGATCCGCCCGCCGAGCAGCAGTAGGCCGCCGAAGGTCAGGGTGTAGGCGTTCAGCACCCAGGACAGGCTGGTGGGGGTGAACCTCAAGGCCGTGGAGATGTGCGGTAGGGCGATGTTGACGATGGTGATGTCCAGTACGACCATCAGCTGCGTAGTGGCGATGACCGCCAGGGAGATCCCCGGATGCTGGCCGCGCTTGGCCTGCGCCGGAGCGCTGCGGGTGAGGGTCTTCGAAGTTGCCACGGCTCCCCCTGGGGGTGGATCGCCGGAGTGGCTGGGACTTGGAGTGAACGGCAGCGTTCACTAGTCTCGACGGTAGACCCGGACAAACGGGCACACAAGCCTCCACCGGCGGTCGCAGGGCAGACGCTTCCGGGAATGGTGACGGTATGCACAGGACAGTGCACCGAGTGGTGGTTCGGCGCCGTGGACGGGCGCTGGAGCAAGCGATCTTCGACGCGACCCTGGAGCAGCTGGTCGCCTCCGGCTATGCCCGGCTCAGCATGGAGGCGGTCGCGACGGCAGCCCAGACCGGGAAGGCCAGCCTCTACCGACGCTGGGGTTCCAAGGAGGAGCTGGTCCTCGACGTACTGCGGACCAGCCTGCCCCCGGCTGGTGAGCCGCCGGACACAGGCAGTCTGCGGGAGGACCTGTTGGCGGTCCTCGAGCGGCTGCGCACAGCGATGACCTCACGGCCGGGCTGCGCGGCCCGTGCGGTGATCAGCGAGCTGGACCACGAGCGGGCGGCGGCCTTCATCGGGCTGGTGCACCAGCGCATTCTCGAGCCCGCCCACCTTCTGCTGCTCGACGTGGTGGGCACGGCCGCGGCGCGCGGAGAGGTCCGCGCGGAGGCGGCAACGCCGATGGTGCTGGACCTGGTGCCGGCGATGATGATGTACCGCGCCAAGACCGGGCAGGGTCGTTTCACCGAGCAGGAGGCAGTCGCCCTGGTCGACGAGGTGCTGCTGCCGGTACTCAGAGCTTGAGCGCCCGGGGCCGCGCCGGGGCCGCGCCGTGGACGCGCCCCGGCGGCTCCCGCACCAGTGCATCAGCCTCGGACCGACGGCGGATCCACGGCGGATCCAAGGCGCGGGATTCCGGCTCCCGCGCAGGCCCTAGGCTGGAGGCATGGCCGTTGAACCGCCCTCCCACTCCGTCGAACGCTCGCTGCGACGGGCCGGTGCGACGTTGGTCGCAGGCGTGGACGAGGTCGGGCGTGGCGCCTGGGCGGGGCCGGTCACGGTCTGCGCCGCGATCACCGGTCTGCGCAAGGCGCCCGCGGGCCTCACCGATTCGAAGCTGCTCACCCAGCGTCGGCGCGAGGAGTTGGAACCCGTGCTGGCGGACTGGGTCCACGCCCACGCCCTCGGCCACGCCTCGCCGCGTGAGTGCGACGAGCTGGGTATGACGGCCGCGCTCCGGCTGGCCGCGGTCCGTGCTCTCGAGGCACTGCCCGAGCAGCCCGACGCCGTGATCCTGGACGGCAAGCACAACTACCTCGGCGGCCCGTGGCGGGTCCGCACCGTGATCAAGGGCGACCAGTCCTGCATCGCCGTCGCGGCCGCCTCGGTGCTCGCCAAGGTCCGTCGGGACGCGATGATGGCGGACCTGGGCGAGGCGTACCCGGACTTCGGTTTTGTCGACAACGCCGGCTATCCGTCGCCCGTGCACCGCGCCGCACTGGAGCGGCTCGGCCCGACGGAGCAGCACCGGCTCTCGTGGGCCTATCTGGACGAGCTGCCGGAGTGGCGGCACCTGCGGACCTACCGCGAGACGTCGGCGGACCCGGGGGAGCAGCTCGCTCTCGGCTTCTGACGGTCCGCGAACTGATGCCTCCTCAATCGCCCGGCAGCGCCGCCTGAATGGGGTCGGCAGGTGACCGTACGGCAACGACGGGGCGGCTTCGGGGCGAGCCGTGGATGACCGTTCGACCTTCGGGCACGTCATCGGACGAGCCCCCTATCGGCTGCTCACAGGCACCGAGTAAGCTCTGCTGCGCTGTGCGACGCCGTCCGGTGCGCCGCCAGAAATCGTGCCGAGGAGCTGGAGATCCACAAGACCGACTCGGGCCAGGGCGTTCCATCCACCGACGAGACGGACCCGGCAGCCCGCACCGCCGCGAATTCAGTGTCATCACCCTCTAGCGTGGCAGCCGCCCCGCGTCCCGTGCCCCGGCCGGGACCCCCGGCGCGGCGCCCTGTACCCGGCCCTCCCGCCGGGCCGGCCCGCGTACCGAAGCCCGGCCCAGCGCCGCGCCGAACCGCGGCTGAGCCGACGCTTCCCGAGCTCCAGTTGCTCGCAGTCGCCCCCGAGGCCGCGCTCGAGCGCGCCGACGAGGCCGTCGACCTGCTGCTGGACGCCGGGCGTGCGCCGGGCCAGATCCTGGTGCTCACCACCGACGCCGCCCACCCGTGGCAGCTGCACGAGCAGTCGTTCGGCGCCGAGCGCTACTGGGCTCAGCTGGACGCCGCCGACGACGTCTTCTACGCGACCGTCGGCGAGTGCCGCCCGGTGCGCCGCGAGGTCGTCGTGCTGGCCGTGAACGGCGGCGGTACGGGTGCCGTCCAGGACGCTCTCGCCGCGGCCCTGGGGCGCGCCACATCCTTGCTGATCGTCTGCGGCGACACTCCGCTGCCAGGACCTCGGCAGGGTTAGGGCGGCTTCGACGACTGCCTGCTGTGCGGTTGGTTGGATCCGTGCAGGCAGTGCGCCGGTGGTTGTCGGCTTGGCTCTGGATGGCCCTTCGGTGGACTTCCGCCCGTCAGTGGACCGCCGCGCGGGGGACCGCCTCGGCGGGCAGAAGTGCCGCCCGAGGGCGGATCGCCTCGACCGTGGGAGTCGGCACCGAGAGGGTCTCCCGGCTGGGTAGTTCGCTGACGGTGGTGACGATCCGCTGGGCCCAGGAGCCCGCGTGCGGGCTGCGCCCACGCCGACTGCCCCCGAGCACCAGCCAGCCGCCGTCGGTCATGGTGATGTAGGCGCCACACCGCAGTCCGTGCAGAACGGAGGCGTCACGCAAGGCCCACATCCACGCACCGTCCTGGTCCGTCCATCCGGCCGGCTCGTGACGGCACTGGAGCAGCACCGAGCTGTGCAGCGGCGAACGGCGCCGGAGGCCGTGCGGAACGGTGTGGCGCAGATGGGCCAGAAGGATGTTCCGCAGGTGCCATCCGTCGCTGATCCGATCCGGCACCGCGAACGAGGCACCGGCGACGACCCGCCCCTCGGCCGTGAGCACACCCAGCACGGTGGCCCCGGGCTGCGGCAGGTGGATCCGGTGGAGCTCGTCGACCACGGACCGGGGGTCGGGCATGGCCGGGAGCCCGGCAGCGACCCAGTCGGCCGGGTCGAGCGAACGCGGGACTGCCGAGGAGTACGAGCCCGGGGGCAGCTCGGCGGGATGGCTGATGCTCAAGATCCTCCTTCCCCGTGCCCGCGCGCGGGCACCTCGCACACCAGCCACGGACGTCGTCCGGCCGGGATACCTGCCAATTCTCACGTCCCGCGCACCTTGCGGCAACGGTGATCCCGCCGGAAGTGTCCCCGCTTCTGGCATTCCGACAGATAAGTCCCCCCAGCGGGCTGTTCGTGCTGGTCCGTTCGGCCGGGCGACTGCGCCGACCGGCCCAGCAGAGCCGGACGACGCCTTGAGTCGACCTCAGGCGGACTGGGCCAGAACGAGGGGCAGCACCCCGGACGCACCCGCCCGACGCAGCAGCCTCGCGGCGACCGCGAGCGTCCAGCCGCTGTCGGCATAGTCGTCCACCAGCAGGACCGGGCCGCCGCCGAGCTCCGCGAGGGCGGCGGCGAGCTCCCCGGGAACCGTCAGCGTGCCGTGGAGCTGCCTGAGCCGCTGGGCGCTGTTGCCCCGCCCGCCACGCACACGATCCGCCCCCGGGACGTAGTCGACCTGACCGAGGAGCGGCAGCCGACCGATCCTGGCGATGCCCTCGGCCAGACTGCCGACCAGTTCGGGCCTGGTCCGGGAAGCGATCGAGACGACGGCGACGGGGCGCTGCTCCCAGGAGGAGGGCCCTCGCGACCAATCGGCCAGCAGAGTGACGACGGCGTCCAGCACCTGGGGCGGGACCTGCGCGTCTGGGGCGTCGGGGGCGAGCAGGGGGCGCAGCCGCGTGCCCCAGCCGATGTCGGAGAGCCGGCCCAGGGCCCGGCCGGTGGCTGCCTGCTCGCCTGCCGGGATGCGCCCCTTGAGCTCGACGCCGACGGCCTGCATACCCGTCGGCCACATCCGCCGGGGTTCGACCTCGACGCCGGGCCGACCGAGTGCGGCCCGCGCCGCGGCCAGTGTCTCCGCCGAGACCTCGATCGGGAGGCGGGTGCCGGTGCAGTTGTCGCAGCGGCCGCAGCGCGTCGCCTCGACGTCGTCCAACTGCCGCCGGAGGAACTCCATCCGGCAGGAGCCGGCGGCGGCGTAGTCGAGCATGGCCTGCTGCTCGCCGGCCCTGGCCTCCGCGACCCGGGCGTAGCGGTCGGCCTCATAGGCCCAGGGCTGCCCGGTGGCCACCCAGCCGCCTCGGACCCGACGCACCGCACCGTCGACGTCGAGGACCTTGAGCATCGTCTCCAGGCGGTTGCGCCGCAGGTCGACCCGGGCCTCCAGGGCGGGGGTGGAGAGCGGCAGGGCGACACCGTCAGGCGTGGTGTGCCCCGCGAGCGCCCCGAGCGTGGCACGGACCTGTTCCTCGCCGGGGAAGGCGAGGGAGGCGAAGTAGCGCCAGATCGCGGCGTCCTCCGCACCGGGGAGCAGCAGCACCTCGGCGTGCTTGATCCCGCGCCCGGCCCGGCCCACCTGCTGGTAGTAGGCGATGGGGGAGTTGGGCGAACCGAGGTGGACCACGAAGCCGAGGTCGGGCTTGTCGAAGCCCATGCCCAGGGCGGACGTGGCGACCAGGGCCTTGACCCGGTTGGCGAGCAGATCGGCCTCGGCCGCCTGTCGCTCGGCGTCCTCTGTGCGTCCGGAGTATGAGGCGACGGCGTGGCCGCACAGCCGAAGGAAGGAAGCGACCTCGTCGGCCGCCGCGACCGTGAGTGTGTAGATGATGCCGGACCCGGGGAGCTCGTCCAGCCGGTCCGCGAGCCAGGCCAAGCGGTGGGCGGGATCGCCCAGCTGGAGCACGCCCAGAGTCAGGCTCTCCCGGTCGAGGGGGCCGCGGAGCACGAGTGCTTGGCCCCGACCGGTGTCTGCCCCGTTGCCCGGGCCGACCACTGCGTGGGTGCCGAGCTGCTCGGCGACGTCGGCGGTGACGCGGGCGTTGGCGGTGGCCGTCGTGGCGAGCACCGGGACTCCCGCCGGGAGCTCCGCCAGCATCGTGCGCAGGCGGCGGTAGTCGGGGCGGAAGTCATGGCCCCAGTCGGAGATGCAGTGGGCCTCGTCGACGACCAGCAGGCCCGTGGCCGCGGCCAGGCGGGGCAGCACCTCGTCCCGGAAATCCGGGTTGTTCAGCCGCTCCGGGCTGACCAGCAGGACATCGACCCGACCGGCGGCGACCTCCGCCTGGATCGACTCCCACTCCTCGGTGTTGGAGGAGTTGATGGTGCGTGCGGCGATGCCCGCGCGGGCGGCGGACTCGACCTGGTTGCGCATGAGGGCGAGCAGCGGCGACACGATCACCGTCGGCCCCGCGCCGGAGGCCCGCAGCAGGGCGGTGGCGACGAAGTAGACGGCGGACTTGCCCCAGCCCGTGCGCTGCACGACCAGCGCCCGTCGCTTGTCGACCACCAGCGCCTCGATGGCGAGCCACTGGTCCTCTCGCAGGCGGGCGTCGCCGCCGGCGAGGAGCCGAAGCACGGCGTCGGCCTGCTCGCGCACGGCGGCGCGGTCCGGGATCTGGGTCTCGTCCATGTCGTCATTGATAGTCGGCCGCACCGACAAAGCGCCAACCCGCCTCGCCGAGCCTGTGGAGAAACGATTCTTCGGACGCCTGCTCACTCGATCGGGTGAGCGAGTTTTCCACACGGCGGGGTTGTCCACAGGAACGGCACTTCGTGTTCGCGCGGCTTGACGCGCGGCGGCACTCTCGCCCCATGAACGAGCACAGCACCACACCGTCCTCCCCGACGTTCTCCCCCTTCGAGCGCCCGGTCGTCCGGATGAAGACCCCGGCAGACATGGCCGAAGCGCTGCCCTACCTGCTCGGCTTCTATCCGAGCGACAGCGTGGTCGCGCTGGGCCTGCAGGGCCCGCGCCGCCGCCAGGGCGGGTCGGTCCGGGTCGACATCCCCGCGTCGGCGGCCTGGCCCGCCGCGGCTGAGGAGGTGGTCAGCTTCCTGCTCGCCCTGTCCGAGCAGCGGGACCGGTCCCCGGACGCGGTCATCCTGTACTTCTGTCAGGATCCGGAGCCCGGCGGCAGCCCTCGGGCAGTGGCCGACCGGCTGCGCCCGCTCGCGTTGCTGCTGGCCGAGCGGTTCGTCGCCGCGGGCGTGCCCGTCCATGAGTCGCTGTGCCTCTCGGACGGCCGCTGGTACTCCTACAGCTGCTCGGATCCGGACTGCTGCCCCGCGGAGGGGGCGCTCGTCCGGGCGCCCGGCAGCACCTCGCCGGTGGCCGCGGCGGCGGCCTTCGCCGGTATCCACGTCCGCGGCAGCCTTCGCGAGCTCCACCGGGAGCTGGAGCCCCTGCCCTCGGAGTCGGCCGTCCCGCTGCTCCACGCCTTCGAGCGGGAGATGCCCGCCGTCGCCGCCGAGCTCGGCCGCGACGGCGGCCGGGAACGCCTGCGCGAGGCCACTGCCGCCCTCGTCGACGCGGCCGTCTCCCGCTTCGGCCGCCACGACGACGAACTCGACGACCACGACGCCGCCCGGATCGTCCTCGGCCTGCAGGACCGCCTGGCCCGCGACCGCGCCGCCGAATGGCTCGACCCTCCCGACGTCGCGCACGCCGCCCGACTCTGGCGCTACCTCGCCCGACGCTGTGTCGGGCCGTTCGCCGAACACGCCGCCGCCCCGCTGTCCCTGCTCGGCTGGACCGCCTGGGTGACGGGCGACACGGTCACCGCCAGGGTCGCCCTCGGCCGCGCCCTGGCCGTCGATCCCGGCTATACCTTCGCCGGCCTGCTCTACGAGGCCATCAACTGCGGAGCGGTGCCGGACTCACTCTGCGCCACGCTGCGGGCCGAGCGCACGGCCCGGCAACGGGGGGCCCGACGCCGCAGGCGTGGCCCGCTTCCCCGCTGTCTGGGCCGATCGGCCGACTGATGCGCCACTGTTTATCGTCATAGAGACGACTATGATGCGCGCATGTCGCGTTACGATCCGTCGGCCTTTCCCCCTTTCGCGGTCACCGTTGACCTGGTGGTCCTGACCGTGCGCGACCATGCCCTGTGCGCGCTGATGGTGCGCCGTGGGGAGCCTCCCTTCCAGGGCTTCTGGGCACTGCCCGGCGGCTTCGTGCGCCCCGACGAGGGGCTGGTGGAGGCGGCGGCCCGAGAGCTCGCCGAGGAGACCGGGCTGCGCACACACGGCGCTCCCGGCCAGGGCCCCGGCGTCGGCGCCCACCTGGAGCAGCTCGCCACCTACGGAGACCCGCAGCGCGACCCGCGGCTCCGGGTGGTCAGCGTGGCTTATCTGGCCTTGGCGCCCGACCTGCCCACTCCGCGCCCCGGCGGCGACGTGCGCAGCGCCCGGTGGGCCCCGGTCGAGGAACTGCTCGGCCGCGGCAAGGGCGACGACGGCCTGCTGCTCGCCTTCGACCACAGCGCGATCTTGGGGGAAGGCGTGGAGCGGGCCCGATCGAAGATCGAGTACTCCGCGCTGGCCACGGCCTTCTGCCCGGAGGAGTTCACCGTCGGCGAGCTTCGCCGGGTCTACGAATCGGTCTGGGGGGTCCAGCTGGATCCCCGCAACTTCCACCGCAAGGTGACCGGTACGCCGGGGTTCCTGGTGCCGGCGGGCGGCACCACCACCCGCCAGGGCGGCCGGCCGGCCCAGCTCTTCCGTGCCGGGGGAGCCACCGTACTCAACCCGCCGATGCTGCGCCCGGAGGCTTGATCCCGGCCGGGCTCGGCGCCGACTCCTACGCGCCGTACCGGTCAATCCCACGCAAAGTAACCATGTCGGTCTATCGTGCTGGCGTTGGGGGTGACCAGCGCGGAGGTGCCCGACCGTGGCTCAGACTGTCCAGACCCAGGCCGTCCAAGTCCAGAGGCCGACTCAGAACCAGGCCGAGGATCGCACCGAGGCCCCGGCCCGGCGGCCCCAGGAGTCCTACCAGCCGTTCCAGGCCATCGGGCTGACCAAGAGTTACCGGCGGAGCAGCGAGACGGCGCTGCTGGACCTCTCCTTCGACGCCCGGCCCGGTCAGGTCACCGCGCTGCTCGGCCCCGAGGGATCCGGGCGCAGCACCGCGTTGCGGCTGGCCCTCGGCATCGAGCCCGGCCAGGGCGCGGCTCTGTTCCACGGCCGTCCGTACCGGCGGCTGTCGCGCCCGGAGCGCGAAGTGGGCGTAGTCCTCGGCGAGGCCGAGCGGCCCGCCGGACATCCGGGCCGCCGGGCCCGCGCGCATCTGCGGATGATGGCTGCCGCGGCCGGGGTCTCGGCCCGTCGTGCGGACCAACTGCTCGAGCAGACCCGCCTCGGCCCGGCTGCCGAACACCGGTTGCGTACCTACTCGCCCGGGATGACCAGGCGCTTGCAGCTTGCCCAGGCACTCCTCGGTGATCCTTGCACCCTGGTCCTCGACGAGCCCACCGAAGGACTCTCGCCCAAGAACGTGGAGTGGTTCCACGCCTTCCTGCGCGCCTTCGCTGCCGGCGGCGGGGCGGTTCTGGTCACTCTCCGCAGCCCGCAGGAGGCGGCCGTGCTCGCCGACCGGGTGGTCACGTTGGAGCTCGGCCGGCTGGTCGCCGACCAGTCCGTCGAGGAGTTCCGACGCACCCGGCTGCGCGACGAGGTCTCCGTGCGCGGGCCCCAGGTGGCCAGGCTCGGCGACGTGCTGGCGGAGGCAGGCGCCACGGTCCGCCGCGAGGGCGGCAACGTCATCTCCGTCGAGGGCATGGCCCGGACCGAGATCGGCGAGTTGGCGTTCCGCCACGGCATCCTGCTCCACGAACTCGCCGACCACGTGGTCGAACACGCTCCCCTTCCGGCCCAGCCGTCCGTGCCGGCTCCCGTCGGGATCTCCGCCGAACCGACGGCTGGATCGACCGCCGGATCGACCGCCGGATCGAACGCTGCGTCCGCCGCCGGGCCGGGCGATCCACCGCTCGTCCGAGCCACGATCACGCTGGGCGCCGGCGAGACCGTCACGACCCAGATGGTCGTGTCGGGCGGGCCGGCCGTACCTGCCGGGCCCAAGGCGCCGTCGGCATCGGTCGGGTCCCTTCGTCGTGACACCCAGGTCAGCGGACCGCTGTTCCGCGACGAATCGGCCGAGAAGACCAGCTGACGGAAGACCGTTGATCAGAGCTGCCGGCCAGAACAGGCTGCAAGAACGACCGGCCGGGCAGCTGACGAGAAGCGCCGAGACGAGAGTGAGCGACCCCGTGCACGCACTGACCTATGAGCGGCGGCGTCTCACCGGCGTGCGCTCCACCTGGCTGGTTCCCGCCCTGGTGATCCCGGCGAGCGCCGCTGTGGCTGAGCTGACGCTGCGCCAGCCCGCCTTCGCTGCCGTCGGGGCACCGGTCGACCCTGTCCAGGTCCTCACGGCAGGTCTCCCGCTCCTGCCGCTGCCGGTGGCGGCCCTCGGGGCCGGTGTGATCGGTGCGCTCTCCGCGGGACACGAGTTCCGGTACCCGGCGCCCCGGGCGCTGCTGCGACCGCTCCGTCGCAGGCTCGGGCTGCTACTGGCCAAGCTGGTCGTCGTCGGGCTCTTCGCGGCCCTGCTGGGCGCCGCCACCCTCGCAGTCGACGCCCTGCTGCTGCACTTCGGGGACCGGTCCGCGGCCGCCCCACTCGAGGCGGCCGCGCGGCACGGACAGCTGCCCGTCGCGCTCGGGGGCTATCTCGCGCTGGTGGTCGCGGGGAGCTGGATCGGGCTGCTCGGCGCGGCGCTGCTACGCAGCGCGGCCGCCGGTGTGCTGGTGCTGATCACTGTGCCGATCCTCGCCGAGCCGGTGGCTGGGGCCCTGCTCGATCGCAGCGCCCTGGAATCGGGCGGGCTGCGCGCGCTTCGCTGGCACGAGCTCTTCCCGGTCGACGGGAGCCATGCCTGGCTCTACGGGGCTCTCTCCGGCCTCCGCAGCGGGACGGCCGTGTCCGAAGCGGGGCTGGCGGCCGCGGTCGCGGCGCCGGTGGCGGTCCTGCTGCTCGCGTACCTGCTATTGCTCCCGCGTCGCAGTGCGCTCTGACGGTCGGAGCGAGAATCAGCGGCGCTGGGCAATAACTGCCGATATGGCGTCAATTGTGTAGTGATGGGCGATCACCCTTTCGTGTGCTTTTCACGAAATTCCTCAAGCGCACGCGTCGCATCGCCGACAAAGGAGACGTGAGTACCGTTGCGCACCCCACGATGCCCCCCGCCCAGATGACGTCCACTCAGCTGGACCGCTTCTCCGTCGCCGCTCCCCACGCCGCGTCCCACGGCGCCCCTCATACCGGGTCCGGCCCCGCGCTGCACTGGGAGACCGACCCCGACCTCGGCCGGCCCGGCCGCCGCGCCGCCGGCAGTCGCGGCCGCGGTCTGCACGGACAGTTGGTCCAGCAGCTCGGCCAGATGATCGTCTCCGGCGACCTCGGCGCCGACCGTCCGCTCGTCCCCGAGGAGATCGGGCAGCGTTTCGAGGTCTCCCGCACAGTCGTGCGCGAGTCGCTGCGCGTGCTGGAGGCCAAGGGTCTGGTCAGTGCCCGCCCGAACGTCGGGACCAGGGTCCGCCCGGTCTCCGACTGGAACCTGCTCGACCCGGACATCATCGAGTGGCGCGCCTTCGGCCCGCAGCGCGAGGACCAGCGCCGCGAGCTGTTCGAGCTGCGCTGGGCGATCGAGCCGCTCGCCGCCCGCCTCGCCGCAGGCCACGGGCGGGACGAGGTCCAGCAGCGCCTGCATGACATGACCGAGATCATGGGCCACGCCGCGGCGCAGGGCGACGCCCTCACCTACGGCCGCGCGGACGTCGAGTTCCACGCGGTGCTGATGGAGATGGCCGGCAACAAGATGCTGGAGCACCTCGCCGGGATCGTCGGTTCGGCGCTGCACGTCTCCGGCGGGCCGATCACCGCCTGCGATCGTCCGTCCGAGCCCTCGGTCGGGCTGCACGTCCGGTTGGTGGACGCGCTCGCGACCGGGGACGGCACGGCGGCCGAGTCCGCGATGCGTGCGCTGCTCACCGTCCACCCGGAGGTCGACCCGCTCGTCCCCGGCCCCCGCGAGCACTGAACGCCCCGCAGGACCTCCGCCCGGCCGCCACCCATCGTGATCCCGAGGGTGGCGGCCTTCCCTGTCTCTGCTGCCTGTCCGTCCTCGGAACCGGTCTGCACCGGTCTGCACCGGTCTGCGCCCCGTCTGAACGGTGCAGCCGCTGAGCGATTCAGGCGACACTCGGAATGACGGCCCATCTGGCATCGTTGAACGGGGTACACCTCCACAACGGCAACCAGCCGGGCATTGTGACCTGCACCACGTAAGTGGGGCGTAACACTTTGCCGCGCCGAGCGATGTGTACGAGGGCGGTGACTGATCCGATCCGATCCGCCAGTTCCACAGCTTTGCAGTTTCCAGAGGGCCGCCCCCGCGGCCGGCCTTCTGTCCACTCACGTCCGAGAGGTTGTTCGTGTCGGCCAGCACATCCCGTTCCCTCCCACCTGAGATCTCCGAGTCCGCCGCTCTGATGGCGCTCATTGAGCGGGGTAAGGCACAGGGGCAGATCGCCGGCGATGACGTGCGGCATGCCTTCGAGGTGGACCAGATCCCGGTCACCAAGTGGAAGAACGTCATGCGCAGCCTCAACCAGGTCCTCGATGAGGAGGGTGTGACGCTGATGGTGAGCGCGGCGGAGTCGTCCGCCCCCAAGCGCCCACGGAAGAGCGTCGCGGCGAAGAGCACTGTCACGAAGACGACGGCGACCAAGTCCGTCGCTCCGCGCCCTGCGGCTGCCGCGAGCACGACCCGTACCGCTGTTCCGCGTGCCGCCGTTGCGGCCCCGGTGTCCATGTCGGTCTCCGAGCCCGTCGTCGCGGCTACCGCGATCGAGGCCGACGAGGCCGTCGGCACGGAGGCTGCGAAGAAGACGGCGGCCAAGAAGGTCGTCGCGAAGAAGGCGGCTCCTGCCAAGAAGACCGCTGCGAAGAAGACCGCCGCCAAGGCCGCTCCCGGCAAGGGAGAGGGCGAGGAGGCGACCGGCGACGACGAGCAGCTCGAGGAGACGGCTGCCGCCGCCCCCGCCGAGGGCGAGCCCGCCGAGGGCGAGGAGGAGTCGGAGGGCTTCGTCCTCTCCGACGAGGACGAGGACGACGCTCCCGCGCAGCAGGTCGCGGTGGCCGGCGCCACGGCCGACCCGGTCAAGGACTACCTCAAGCAGATCGGTAAGGTCCCGCTGCTCAACGCGGAGCAGGAGGTCGAACTCGCCAAGCGGATCGAGGCCGGCCTCTTCGCCGAGGACAAGCTGGCGGCCGAGGACAAGCTGGCCCCCCGCCTGCAGCGCGAGCTGGAGATCATCGCCGAGGACGGCCGCCGCGCCAAGAACCACCTGCTGGAGGCCAACCTCCGCCTCGTGGTCTCGCTGGCCAAGCGCTACACCGGTCGCGGCATGCTCTTCCTGGACCTGATCCAGGAGGGCAACCTCGGCCTGATCCGTGCGGTCGAGAAGTTCGACTACACCAAGGGCTACAAGTTCTCGACCTACGCCACCTGGTGGATCCGTCAGGCGATCACCCGCGCCATGGCGGACCAGGCCCGCACCATCCGCATCCCGGTGCACATGGTCGAGGTCATCAACAAGCTGGCCCGCGTCCAGCGTCAGATGCTCCAGGACCTGGGCCGTGAGCCCACCCCGGAGGAGCTGGCCAAGGAGCTGGACATGACGCCCGAGAAGGTCGTCGAGGTCCAGAAGTACGGGCGCGAGCCCATCTCGCTGCACACCCCCCTCGGTGAGGACGGCGACAGCGAGTTCGGTGACCTGATCGAGGACTCCGAGGCGGTTGTTCCCGCCGACGCGGTCTCCTTCACTCTGCTCCAGGAGCAGCTCCACTCGGTGCTGGACACCCTGAGCGAGCGCGAGGCCGGCGTGGTCTCCATGCGCTTCGGTCTGACTGACGGTCAGCCGAAGACGCTGGACGAGATCGGCAAGGTCTACGGGGTCACCCGTGAGCGCATCCGTCAGATCGAGTCCAAGACCATGTCGAAGCTGCGGCACCCGTCGCGTTCTCAGGTGCTCCGCGACTACCTGGACTGACCGGTCCGACGCCCCGGCTCAGGCCGGGGCGTCACCCCTCGCGCACATGTGCCCATCTGCCACCTCGCGTGGCGGGTGGGCACGTTGCGTATCCGGATCCCTACGCTGTGGCGCGACAGGAGTGTGCGCGGCGGAAGGATCACGGTGGGAGCACGTTCGAGGTCACCCAGGCGTAGGCGTGCGCTGCTCGTCCTGCTTGCGGCACTGCCCACGGCCCTGGCCGCGCCCGCGACGCCCGCGTCAGCGATCGTGGGGGGCGTGCGGGCGAGTACGGCGGACGATCCGTGGATGGTCGCCGTCGCCAGCCGTGCCGTCTACGGGGGCGCCCGCTCCGGCCAGTTCTGCGGTGGCACTCTGATCAGTCCGACCAAGGTCGTGACCGCCGCGCACTGCCTCTACGACGAGTCCACGCTTCAGCGCGTGGACCGCCCCGATCTCAAGGTGGTCGTCGGCCGTACGGACCTCACCGGTGCGGCGGGCCAGGAGGTCCCCGTCGTCTCGACCTGGGTCGACCCGGACTACGACATGTCCACCAACATGTGGGACGTGGCGGTCCTCACGCTCGCGGCGCCGCAGGATCCGGACAGGGTGCTGCCGATGGTGGCACAGGGCGCGACCGCGCCGTACGCCGCCGGAACCAACGCCACCGTGCTCGGCTGGGGGGACCTGCACGGCAACGGGTCCTATCCGGCCACGCTGCACCAGGTCCAACTGCCGGTGATCGCCGACTCCACCTGCGCGGCCGACTACCACGCGGGCCCGGACGGAACCTTCGACCCGCGCGCGATGGTCTGCGCTGGTCGGCAGACCCTGGGCGGACGTGATGCGTGTCAGGGGGACAGCGGTGGTCCGCTGGTGGTGGGCGGCGAGCTCGTCGGCATCGTCTCGTGGGGGACCGGCTGCGCCGAGCCCGGCCACCCGGGCGTCTACACCCGCCTCGCGGCGATGGCCGACGCGGTGCGGAGCCAGCTCTGAGCTCCGTGTGAGATAGACGACACGGCGGACAGATGACACAGCAGTGGGCGGCGGACCTGTTGGTCCACCGCCCACTGCCTCTGACAGCTCTGTTCAGCTCGTCGTGTTCACCAGCGCACTGGCGTCGCCCAAGGGCTCAGCGCTCAGCGCTCGTCCGACTCGGCCGGAGCCGAGGTGGTGGCCGTGAGGCGACCGCTCTCGTCCTGTATCTCGGCGGCGATCTTCTTGAGCTCAGGCTCGAACTTGCGGCCGTGGTGAGCGCAGAAGAGCAGCTCTCCACCGGACGCGAGCACGACGCGGAGGTACGCCTGGGCACCGCAGCGGTCGCAACGGTCGGCCGCGGTCAGCGCGGCTGCGGGGGTGAGAACGTTAGTAGTCACGTCGCCTCTTCTCTAGCTCGACGAGCTGTCTTACCAGGGTCAACATCCAACCAGGCTGTTTTCGTTCCCGCTCAGGTTTTGTTTTTGAGCGGTGGTTCCGGGGCTTCGGCGGGATGGAGACGGCGGTCTTGGTGTCGATGCTGTCTTCGGTGCGGTGTTCAGTGGTGCGGTGTCGTAGTGGAGGACGTGCCCGGAGCGCGAACGGTTCATGCCTGCCGCCGTAGGTGACCTTTGCTTCACTCGAACGTGTTATCGAACGTCCGTGCGAGGTGCGCGTAGCATAAGCCACAACCTGGTTGAAGCAATAGCCCCAGCCCACGCACCGGTAGCCTGCATCCCGGCAGCATTCCTGCCATGGTGCCTTGGCCCCCCGGCTGGAAGCCAGGGAAGGGGCTCTTGTTCGCAGCAAGCAGAAGTCGAAAAAGCAAAGAAGCACGAAGAGAAGCAAGAGAAGCAGAGGAGCATCACGCGCGTGACCGCCGAACCGACCGTGCCCGCCAGCGCCCCGAAGGACGGGTCCAACTACACCGCGCGGCACCTCCTCGTCCTTGAGGGCTTGGAAGCGGTGCGCAAGCGCCCGGGCATGTACATCGGCTCCACCGACAGCCGGGGCCTGATGCACTGCCTCTGGGAGATCATCGACAACGCCGTCGACGAGGCCCTCGCCGGCTTCTGCGACCACATCGACGTGCTGCTGCACGCTGACGGCTCGGTCGAGGTCCGCGACAACGGCCGTGGCATCCCGGTCGACGTCGAGCCCAAGACCGGCCTCTCCGGTGTCGAGGTCGTCATGACCAAGCTGCACGCCGGCGGAAAGTTCGGCGGCGGCTCCTACGCCGCCTCCGGCGGCCTGCACGGCGTCGGCGCCTCCGTGGTCAACGCCCTTTCCGCCCGCCTCGACGTCGAGGTCGACCGCAGCGGCCACACCCACGCGATGAGCTTCCGGCGCGGCACGCCCGGCCTGTTCAAGGGCGAAGGACCCGATGCCGACTTCGCTCCCGCGAACGGCATGACCAAGACGAAGAAGGCGCCGCGCGGCAAGACCGGCACCCGGGTCCGCTACTGGGCCGACCGCCAGATCTTCCTCAAGGACGCCAAGCTCTCGCTGGAGAACCTGCACAACCGCGCCCGGCAGACCGCCTTCCTGGTGCCCGGCCTGACGATCGTCGTCCGCGACGACCGCGCCGTCGACGGCGCTCCCGTCGACGAGCAGGTCTTCCGCTTCGACGGCGGTATCGCCGAGTTCTGCGAGTTCCTGGCCCCGGACAAGCCGGTCTGTGACATCCTGCGCCTCACCGGCCAGGGCACCTTCAAGGAGACCGTCCCGGTTCTGGACGAGCTCGGCCACATGACCCCGACCGAGGTCGTCCGTGAGCTCGGCGTCGACATCGCGCTGCGCTGGGGCACCGGCTACGACACCACGGCGCGCTCCTTCGTCAACATCATCGCCACGCCCAAGGGCGGCACCCACGTCAGCGGCTTCGAGAAGTCGCTCACCAAGACGGTCAACGAGGCGCTGCGCAGCGCGAAGCTGCTGCGCGTCGCCGAGGACGACATCACCAAGGACGACGCGCTCGAAGGTCTGACCGCCGTGATCACCGTCCGGCTGGCCGAGCCGCAGTTCGAGGGCCAGACCAAGGAGGTGCTCGGCACCTCCGCGGCCCAGCGGATCGTGGCCGCCGTCGTGGCCAAGGAGCTCAAGGAGTTCCTGACCTCCTCCAAGCGGGACGCCAAGGCGCAGGCCCGCACGGTGATGGACAAGATCGTCTCCGCCGCCCGCACCCGCGTGGCGGCCCGCCAGCACAAGGACGCGCAGCGCCGGAAGACCGCGCTGGAGACCTCGTCCCTCCCCGCCAAGCTCGCCGACTGCCGCAGCGACGACGTGGAGCGCAGCGAGCTGTTCATCGTCGAGGGAGACTCGGCCCTCGGTACGGCCAAGGTCGCACGCAACTCGGAGTTCCAGGCGCTGCTGCCGATTCGCGGCAAGATCCTGAACGTCCAGAAGGCGTCCGTCTCGGACATGCTGAAGAACGCCGAGTGCGCCGCGATCATCCAGGTCATAGGGGCCGGCTCGGGACGCACCTTCGACATCGACCAGGCCCGCTATGGCCGCGTGATCATGATGGCGGACGCCGACGTCGACGGCTCCCACATCCGCACGCTGCTGCTGACGCTCTTTCAGCGCTACATGCGGCCCATGGTCGAGGCCGGCCGAGTCTTCGCGGCCGTGCCGCCGCTGCACCGGATCGAGCTGACCAACCCGCGCAAGGGCCAGGACAAGTACGTCTACACCTACTCCGACAACGAGCTGCGCAACACGCTGCTCGAACTCCAGCGCAAGGGGCAGCGCTGGAAGGAGCCGATCCAGCGCTACAAGGGTCTGGGCGAGATGGACGCCGACCAGCTGGCCGAGACCACGATGGACCCGCGCCACCGGATCGTCCGCCGGATCAACCTGGGCAACCTGGAGGCGGCCGAGCGGACCTTCGACCTGCTCATGGGCAACGACGTCGCGCCGCGCAAGGAGTTCATCGTGGACTCCGCCGCGCTGCTCGACCGCTCGCGCATCGACGCGTAGCGGAGTTCGTCCACCCGGGGGTGGAGAGGTGGGGACGACCGCCTCTCCACCCCCTTCTCCATCCCTGCTCCGAGGCCCGGCGGGCAGCGGATCCGTAGTTTCGGTGGTGTCGGCGGGAACCCCCGCGGACAGTCGGAGAAGCCGAAGCAGGAGAAGATTCAGATGCCCGCCGTTGCGAACGCAGTAGTGATCATCGCGGTGGTTGCCTACGTGCTGGTCCGCCAGTTCGGAGCCCGGCAGTTCGGCAACAACCCGCGTCGGCTGCTGGTGATCCCGGCCGTGCTCGCGTTCATGGCGCTGCGCGACCCGCACATCCTCGACACCAAGCACCAGGCCCTCTCGGCGGTCTTCCTGATCGTCGGGGTCGTGCTGGAGATCGGTCTCGGCGCGGCCTGGGGCTTCACCACCCGAATCTGGCAGGACGCGGACGGCACGATCTGGTCCAAGGGAACCAGGGCCAGCTTCTTCGCCTGGATCGGCATGGTGATCGTCCGGATCGCCCTCTACGCTGCCGCGGCAGCGCTCGGTGTCGCGCAGGGCCAGGCCGGCCTGCTGCTCTCGCTCGCCGCCCTGCTGCTGGTCCGCGGCGCGGTGGTGACGTGGAGGGCCCGCGAGTTCGGTCCGGCGTACGGTAGCCCTGCCCGCGCGCTGTGAGCCGAGCGCCGGGCAGAACCCGAGCGCCGGGCAGAACCCGAGCGCCGGGCAGAATCACGAGAGCTGGGCAGATTCCGAGAGCTGGAAGAACCCCGAGAACCAGACACACCCCGAGCGAGCAGCAGCAGAGACGGATACCCCGACGTGGAAAGCTGGACCGACTGGCCCTCCCAGGAGGCACTCTCCCGGGAGGGCCTCGTCCCCGGCCGCCGCTGGGTCGGCAACGTGACCCGGGTGGGCGGTTTCGGCGCCGCCCTCTGGTACACCTTCGCCGGACAGCACCTGACGGCCGCCCAGATCGCGGTCGTCCTGCTGATCACGGCGCTTGGACTGCTCTGCTTCTGGGCCTTCGTGCGCTCCGGACCCCGGATGGACCTGCCGCGCAGCCTCGCCTGGCTGGCCCTCGTCTACGGCCAGGCAGTCCTCGCCTCGCTGAACCACGCGCCGGTGGTCGGGCTGGTGCTCATGTGCTGCATCGCGATCAGATCGGTCCAGCGACTGCCGCTGGTGGTCGCGGCACCGGTCACCATCATCAGCGCGACGGTCTTTCTGCTCGTCAGCCCGTCCAGCATCAGCCACTGGCAGAATCTGGTGACCGTGCTCGGCCTCGGCATCCTCGGCTACGTCACCCGACTCGACTGGGAGGCGCGGGCGCAGACCCAACGGGCGCTCGTCCAGGAGCGCGCGCTGCGCACCGCCGAGGCGGAGTCCGCCGCCCTCGCCGAACGGGCCAGGATCGCTCGCGAGATTCACGACGTGCTGGCGCACAGCCTCTCCGCGCAGCTCGTGCATCTGGAGGCGGCCCGGCTGATGCTCGACGCCGGCGCCGAGCGCGACGCGGTACGCGAGCGGATCGTTGCCGCGCGGGGAATGGCCAAGGACGGCCTGGCCGAGACGCGTGCCGCGCTCTCCGCGCTGCGGGGCGAGCTTGTGCCGGTGGGGGAGTTCCTGGCAAAGCTCACGGAGGAGCAGTCGGTGCGGCTGGAGGTGGTCGGGACGCCGCGTCCGCTGACGGCCGAGGCAGGGGTCGCCGTCCGGCGCACGGCCCAGGAGGCGCTGACCAACGTCCGCAAGCACGCGCCAGGCGCCCGCTGCACGGTCCGGTTGTCGTACCTCGCCGATACGGTGGAGTTGGAGGTCGTGAACCAGGGCGGAGCGAGCGTGGGAGAGCTGGCGGCGGAGCTCGCCGACTCCGGGAGCGGCTTGGGTCTGCTCGGCATGCGGGAACGGGCCGAACTGCTCGGCGGATCGCTGGAGGCCGGTCCAATGCAGCCCGGTTCGACGAAGGACGGTCCGACGAAGGACGGTTCGACGCAGGGCGGCTTCCGGGTTCTGCTGCGCGTCCCTTGTTGACCCGCGTCCGGCCGACGGGCCGATTACGATGAGTCAGATGGAGAGCCAGCCGGTCAGGGTCGTGGTCGCGGACGACCAGCAGGTGGTGCGCGAGGGCATCGTCATGTTGCTGGGTCTGCTGCCCGGAATCGAGGTCGTGGCCGCGGCGGCCGACGGCGAGGAGGCGGTTGCCCTCGTCGCACAGCACAGCCCTGAGGTCGTGCTGATGGATCTGCGGATGCCGCGCTGCGACGGGGTGGAGGCCACCCGCCGGATCCGCACGGAACACCCGGGCACGGCGGTGATCGTCCTCACCACCTACGCCGATGACGACTCCCTCTTCCCGGCCCTGCAGGCAGGCGCGCGCGGCTACCTGACGAAGGACGCCGGAAGCGAGGAGATCGCCCGCGCGATCAAGGATGTGCGCTCCGGCGCGGCCGGGCTCTCCCCGCAGGTGCAGGCGCGTCTGCTGGAACGCCTCTCCGTGACGGATCCGGACGCCTCAGTCACCGGGCAGTCCGCCGCCGCCGCGCCGTCGACGGCGCCATCGGCTGCGCTCGCGTCGCTGCCCGACGGGCTGACCGGGCGCGAGGCCGAGGTGCTGGGCCTGATCGCCGCAGGGCTCTCCAACGCCGAGATCGCCGCCCGACTCTTCGTCAGCATGGCCACCGTGAAGACGCACATCAACAATCTCTTTGCGAAGACGGGCGTGAGGGACCGGGCTCAAGCCGTCGGCTACGCGTACAAACACGGCCTCCATCACCTAATGGAGTGAACGTCCGTACACCGGACCACGCCGCTCCGCCGCGCTCCTCATTCTTGTGGCGTGAGTCCACAAGAACTGACCGATCAAGAGCAGACAGCAGCCACGGAATCCTTCGACTGGTGGTCTGCGCCCCCCGCCGCCCGCGAGAAGCAGGGCCGGCAGAAGCAGCGGCAAGAGGTCGCAGAGGCTGAGTTCGGGGCTGTGCCCGAACCCATGGCTGCGCCCCGTCCAGTTGCCGATCCCGTTTCGGATGTGCCCGCCGGTCCGACTGATTCCGCTCCCGATCCGGCCGAGATCTACCGCGCCGTCCACGACAGCCCCGAGTTCCGGGAGATCCGCACCAGGTACCGCCGTTTCGTCTTCCCGGCCACCGCCGCGTTCCTGCTCTGGTATCTGCTCTACGTCGTCCTGGCGGTTGCCGCACCGCAGCTGATGGCGCGTCCGATCGCCGGCCCTTTCAACACCGCCTGGCTGCTGGGCCTGCTCCAGTTCGCCAGCACCTTCCTGCTCACCTGGCTCTACGCCCGTCATGCCCGCGACCATCGCGACCGTGCCGCGCTCGGCCTGCGCTGGGAGACCCAGGACCGACTCCGGTGATGCCGCCATCGCCCACACCGGGGCTCCCGCCGTCGCTCATGCCGGGCCTCAGCGCATGCTTCCCGAGGGGGGATTGACCATGGCCGCAGGCCTCTTCGTGCTCGTCGTCCTGGTGACGCTCGGCATCACCTTCTGGGCGGGACGGCGCGGTCACGCCGCCGAGGACTTCTACGCCGGCGGGCGTGGGTTCAGTCCCCTGCAGAACGGTTTCGCCATCAGCGGCGACTACATGTCCGCCGCTTCCTTCCTGGGTGTCACCGGCTTGATCGCGCTCTACGGCTACGACGGCCTGCTCTACACCATCGGCTTCCTTGTGGCCTGGCTGGTCGTGCTGATGCTGGTGGCCGAGCTCGTCCGCAACTGCGGCCGCTACACGCTCGCCGACGTGCTCTCCCTGCGGATGCGCCAGCGCCCGGTCCGTGCCGCGGCGGGCGTCTCCTCTATCGTCGTGTCACTCTTCTACCTGCTCGGGCAGATGGTCGGGGCGGGCACCCTGGTCTCGCTCCTGCTCCACCTGCACTCGTCCGCTGCCCGAGCATGGTCGATCGTGGGCGTCGGAGTGCTGATGGTGATCTACGTGACGATCGGCGGGATGAAGGCCACCACCTGGATCCAGATCGTCAAGTGTGTGCTGCTGCTCGGGGGTACGGCGCTGCTGACCGTGCTGGTGCTGCTGCGCTTCCACGGCGACCTCGGCTCCCTCATGCGCGCCGCCGCGAGGGGGAGCGGTCAGGGGGACGCCTACTATGTCCCCGGTCTGCGTTTCGGTCATACGCTCACCGACCAGCTGGACTTCGTCAGCCTCGGCCTCGCGCTGGTGCTCGGCACCGGCGGTCTGCCGCACATCCTGGCCCGCTTCTACACCGTCCCCACGGCGCGCGCGGCGCGGCGCTCCGCGATGTGGGCGATCGGGCTGGTGGGCTGCTTCTACCTGATGACGATCGTGCTCGGCCTCGGTGCCGCCGCCGTCATCGGCGCGCCCGCGCTCCGCGCCGCGAACGCCGCAGGTAACACCGCCGTGCCGCAGCTGGCCGACTCGCTCGGCGGAACGATTCTCTTCGCGCTGACCTCCGCCGTCGCCTTCGCCACCATCCTGGCTGTCGTGGCCGGACTGACCATGGCCTCCTCGACCTCCTTCGCCCACGACCTGTGGGCGCGCGCCTTCCGCCACCCCGACGAGGAGCCGCCGACCGAACATCAGGAGGTCGTCGTCGCCCGAATCGCGGCCGTGGTGATCGGCGCGATCGCGATCGTGCTCAGCCTGTACGCGCAGAAGCTGAACGTCGCGCTGCTCGTCGGCATCGCCTTCGCCGTGGCGGCCTCGGCCAATCTGCCGGCGCTGCTGTTCAACCTCTTCTGGCGCCGGTTCACCACGCGTGGCGCCACCTGGGCGATCTGGGGCGGACTGATTCCGGCGCTGGTGCTGGTGATCTTCTCGCCCGTCGTTTCAGGGAACGCGGCCGCGGTCTTCCCCGACGCACACTTCGACTGGTTCCCGCTGCAGAACCCGGGACTGGTCTCCGTGCCCTGCGGCTTCCTCTGCGGCTGGCTCGGGACCGTCACCTCGCGCGAGCGCGCGGAGCCCGACGCCTACGCCGAGCTGGAGGTCCGCTCCCTCACCGGAGCGGGCGCCGTGTAGCGACGCGAGAACCCCCGGGCGCGACGGGGGAGGCGCGCCCGGGGGCTCGTTTCCAGCCTAGCCCTCGCGTGGCGGAAGAGTGAGTCCCTTCGGCTTTTCCCGCATTACTCAGAGTTCTGCTCGTTCTGCGCACGGTGACAGGGGTAGGCAAAGCCGGTCTCACCAGGCACAATCGCCGAGACGCGGGCGTGGCAACGGGGCTTTCGCCCCAGTGCACCCGGTGGAGGCCGATTTGTTCTCGCGCCGCAAGCTCTCCACTCGGATCCTTGCCAGTCAGCTGCTGATCCTCGCGGTGACGAGCGTGATCGGCTTCGTGCTGCTCGCGTTCGCGCAACGTGACGAGTACGACAAGGTCAACGAGGAGCGGGCCCGCTCCATCGCCGAGATCGCGGCCACGGATCCGCAGATCGTCGCCGCCATGCAGGCCGGCGACCCAGGGATGGGGCCCAACAGCATCGTGCAGACCGTGGCAACGCGGATCATGAATGCGGGGAACGCCACCTACGTCGTGGTCATCGACCGGAACAAGGTCCGCCACTCGCACCCGCAGCCGCAGCTGATCGGCGCCGCGATCGAAGAAGACGTCGTCGCACTCGACGGCCTGACGCACGTCGGTATCGACAACGGTGCCACCGGGCGCTCCGCGAACGCCCGGATCCCGCTCAAGGACTCCGTCGGGAACATCATCGGCGAGGTCTCCGTCGGCATCAACGAGAGCCAAGTCCTGCGGCAGCTGCTCGGCGAGCTCCGCGTCTTCGCTCTGTACATCGGCGCCGCCCTCGGCGTGGGCGTGCTCGCCTCGTACGTGCTGGCCCGCCGGCTCAAGCGCACCACCTTCGGCCTGGAGCTGGAGGAGATCGCCGGGCTGCTGCAGGACCGCGAGGCCATGCTGCACGGCATTCGCGAGGGCGTGCTGGCCTTCGACCCGGGAGGGAAGGTCAGCGTCGTCAACGACGAGGCCAGGCGCCTGCTCGGCCTCGGCACGGCGCTGGGCTCGCGCCTGGAGGACCTGCTTCCCGAGGGCCGGCTGCGCCGCGCTCTGGCGGGCGAGCTCGGGCCGGACGAGATCCACGTCCTCACCGACAGCCACTGCCTCGCGGTCAACCGGATGCCGGTCGTTCTGCACGGGCGGGCGCTCGGCGCGGTGGTGACCGTCAGGGACCGCACCGAGATCGTGGGCATGCTGCGCGAGCTCGACTCGGTGCGCGGCCTGACCGACGCGCTCCGCGCCCAGCAGCACGAGTTCGCCAACCGCATGCACACCCTCGCCGGCCTGCTGGAGCTCGGCGAGCAGCAGGAGGCGCTGGACTACGCGGTCGAGCTGGCCTCGGCGGACCGATCGCGCGCCGAGGAGGTTCGCGAGCGGATCGGGAACTCGCTGATGGTCGGCCTGATCGTGGCGAAGTGCACGGTCGCGGCCGAACGCGGCGTGCAGCTCACCCTGGACCCGTCCTCCAAGCTCGGCACCGAACCGGGCCATTTGCGCCGACTCCTCACGGTCGTCGGCAACCTGCTCGACAATGCGGTGGACGCGGCCTCCGGGAGCCGGGCGGCACAGGTCACGCTGCTGATCGTGGAGTCCGCCGAGTCGATCACGGTCAGGGTGACGGACACTGGTCCTGGGGTGCCGGACGAGGCCCTGGCGCACATTTTCGAGGACGGGTACTCCACCAGGCCCGATCGCGGCACGGCGCGGCGCGGGCTCGGCCTGGCCATGGTGCACCGCCTGGTCACCCGGCACGGCGGCGACATCGTGGTCGGCAGCGGCCCCGGCGCGGTGTTCACGGTCCGGCTCCCGCTGCCGGACTCCGACCCGGCCCCGCTCGGCGCGGTCTTCACCGCGGCGCCGCCGGTACTGGTACTCGACGGAGGAGGGACGCGCTGGTGATCAGAACCCTGGTCGTGGACGACGACTTCCGGGTGAGCGGCATTCACGCCGCCTACGTCGCCAAGGTGCCCGGCTTCGAGGTCGTCGGACAGGTGGCGACGGTCGCGGCGGCTCTCGAAGGAGTCCGGGCGCTCCGCCCCGACCTGCTGCTGCTGGACGTCTACCTGCCCGACGGCACGGGGCTCGACGTGCTGCGCCAGCTCGCCACCGGCGCGCACGCGTCCGGCGCGGCGGACACCATTGGTGCACCGGATGTCTTCGGCGCGGCTGACGCCCCGACCGCGTTCCGTCCGGACGCGATCATGATCACGGCTGCCCGTGACGTCAGTTCGGTACGCGAAGCCATGCAGCTCGGCGCGGTCGGCTACCTGGTCAAGCCGTTCGGCTTCGCCGGGCTCGAACAGCGGCTCGGCGCGTACGCGGACCTACGGGAACGCATGGAGGCCCTCGGCCACGGCGGGGAGACCGACCAGGCCGATGTCGACGCCCTGTTCAGCGCGGGTCGGTCGGCGCCGCTGCCGTCCGTACCGGCCAAGGGCCACTCGGCGCCGACGCTGGCGCTGGTGCGGGACGCGGTCAGGACCGCGAAGCGGGATCTTTCTGCGACGGAGGTCGCCGAGCTGACGGGGGTGTCCCGGGCGACGGCGCAGCGCTATCTCTCCTACCTGGTCCGCGAGGGCCTGGCCCGGCTGGAGCTGCGCTACGGCACGACCGGCCGCCCGGAACACCGTTACCGGTCGACGGCCTGATCTGACCGGCAGGCGCGTGACCCGACCCGACCGGATCCGATCCGACCTGGGCAGAGCGCTCCAGCTTTGACTTGCGTCCCGTCTGAGCTCCCGACGGGCCTGGGCCGCTTGCCGGCCCGGGCCTCTGTCTGGGGCGATCCGTCTGCCCGGCTGGGGCTTCCGAGGGGCTCGCGCCGCCTGCTCGCCCGGGCGGGCCGCCTTGCCTGGGCTTCTGCCTGGGCCGAGGCATTCGTCCGGTCTGGGCCTCTGCCCGGGCTGAGCCGTCTGCCCGGCTTGGGCTTCTGGCGGGCTCGCGCCGCTGGTCGCCCAGCCGAGCCGTCCGCCCGCGACGTCCGCCCGGCCTGGGCGCCGGGTCCGGGCTACGCCCGCAGGTTGCCGCGGGTGGCCAGCGCCCCGTGCAGCGGTTCCAGGGTGATCACGTCGAAGCGGTCGGGGTGGGTCGGGGCCTTGAGGCAGCTTTCCGGGCGCGCGGGGTCCGCGGCCGTGCGGCGTACCCGCGCCTGCCAGGCGCGGCCGTCGAGGTGGGCGACCCGAACCGTCCAGCCGTCCGGCTGGTCCTCGGGATGCCGAGTGGTGTCGGCGACCTGCTCGATCACCAGTTCGTCGACGCCCTCGACCGCGTAGCTCCGGCGGACCGCCAGTTCGGCGGCCTGCCCCGGGCGGTCCCAGAAGGTCCGGCCGCGGCACCACTCCGGCATGATCAGCCCGGCCCGGGTGGCCTCCAGCACCTCCTTGGCGGTGTGGGCCGAGAGGCGGCCGTAGGCGTAGCCGTAGGGCAGCACCAACATCGTGGGGGAGAAGCGGTGACCGCCGAGGTGGGTGACCTCCCACACCTGGGCGTGGCCCGCCGCGGCCAGGTCGGCGGCGAGCGGACGGCCGAGCAGCGCGCAGCAACGGTCACGGCGACCGTTCGTGCAGACCAGCGCCAGCGGGTCGCCGCTGTACGGCGTGCCGAATCCCGGTTGCGTGCCGGCGCCTATCGCCGCGAAGTCCAGGTCGAGCAGGTCGCTCGGGTCGGCCAGCTGCGCCTCGCGCACCCAGCCGCCGCCGGCAGCCGCTGACGGCGCGGTGTGAGCGAGGTAGACGCTGCGCTCGCCCGTCGGCGGGCGGTCGGCGTGCTTGCCGGGGCGCCGGATGAGGGCGATCTCCACGCCAGTGCCGCGGACCTGCCGCTGCAGCGCGCGACCGAGTTCGGGGTCGAAGTGGCTCTCCGTGAGCGCCCGCGGCCCCCAGGGGCCGGCCTGCTCGATCAACAACCAGGCGGCAGCCCGGGGCGCGGTGCCCGCCAGGGGCTCCGTCAACTCCCGTGACACGGTCGTACAGATGCTCACGGAGGCAAGGTTAGCCTTACCAGCCTCAACTGTGACTATCGGGTGTGGCGAGCGAGTGGGCGAGCGAGTGGGCGAGCGGGTTGTCCACCGCCGTCCACTGGTCGCCGCGCGGGCGGTCCGCGAGACCGTCGAGGCGCATCAGCGTGAGCGCCTTCGCCGGGAGCGGCTCCGACAGCAGCGCCCGCCTGTCGCCCTGGTCGCGCAGCAGCACGCGCGCCGCGCGCCGCGCCTCGGCGGCCACCGCGCCCCACAGCCGGGCCTCCTCCGCGCGGTCGCCGCCGCCGAAGCCCGAGACCAGCCCGCCGAAGCTGCTCCCGACGAGCGAACCGAACAGTTTGCGTCGCAGCACGAGGGGATCGTCGTCTACGACATGCCCGCCGATCGGCGGATGCGCGATTCCGGCGCGTGCCAGCCGCCGTGGACTCACCCGGATGTCCGCCAGGTCCCGGTAGACGAGGCGGACGGGCCGGTCGGCCTCGTCCATGACTACCAGCAGGTTCTGACCGTGCGCCTCCAATGCGACACCCCAGTCCAGCAAACGCAGCAGCGGGGGCCAGGCCAGCCGGGCGAAGTCGGCGAGCCAGACCGCCGGGTCCGCGGTCTTGACCGGGTGCGCGGCCAGCGCCGCCAGCGGAACCACGCGCTCGCCGACGGCCAGACGCGCGCCGGGGGACTCTCGCACGATCACCGCGAGGTCCGGGCTGGGCTCGCCGCCGACCAGGGCGGCGCCTGCCGCGAGGTTCCTGGTCACCGTCAGGCTGCCGTCCAGCCGCGCGACGACGCCTTCCAGCAGCCCGGAGACGGCCATCGCGTTGCGGACCGAGGCGCCGGAGATGTCCCGAACGGCGGAGGTCATCCGGAGCGACAGTGAGGTCTTCAGGTGGAGGCCGCCGCCACGTGGGGCGAGCGTGCGCACGGACATCAGCGGCGCGGCCGTCAGCCGCTCCCCGCCCGGCGCGAGCCCGAGCGCGGGTAGCACCTCGCGGGCCTGCCACGGGTGCACCGGCAGCAGGACGGTATCCGCGCTGCGCCCGCGGCACGCGCCGGATGCCCACAGATGTTCCGGCCAGTCGCCCACCAGCAGCGCCCGCTCCCGTGGCACGGGCACCAGTTCCAGTTCGACGTCCGCGCCGTGCTCGGGTGCGAAGGCGAGCTGGTCGGCGACGGAGAAGCCGGGGCGGCTGCGGCAGCAGGGGTGGTACGGATGGCCGTCGACGACCGAGCGCTCGGCGTCCTCCAGGGTGTCCAACGGGGCCGCCGAACCCACTGCCTGCGCCCCCGCCCGCGACAGAGCGAGCGAGACGACGCTGTGCTCGATCTCCGCGAGCAGCGCGGCCGAGCCCGGCAGCCGCAGCGCCTCCAGCAGTGCGGCGGGATGAGTGAACCCGGTGGCGCCCAGGCTGACCGTGTAGCCGGGCGGGGCCGCGTCGATGTCGTAGGCGCGGCGCTCAGGCCCGGTGAGCCGCGCGCGATCCGCCGGGTCGAGCGGCAGCGGTTCCAGCAGCAGCGCCCGCCACAGTCGCGCCAGCACGGCGGCGCGCGCCCCCGGCAGCTCGGCGGCGAAGGCGGCGTCCAGCGCGGGGCGCACGCGGTGCAGTTCGGCTGCGAAGGCGAGCTCGGCGGGTCGGGCGGATGGCGGGAGTGTCGGGTCCGTGGCGCGCATGAAGGTGAGGTACCCCGGATTGGGAGAGGATGCGTCTGGACAGATCATCGTCTGTCGGATTCACGGGGACAAACCGTCCCCGGGCAGTGCGCGGTGCGGAGGCAGGCATGGACGAGAGGGCAAACCCGGCAGCCGAGGTGCGGGCCGTCGAGCTCGGGTCGGGCTGGTCCGGCTGGCGGCCGGAGGAGGCCACGGCGGCGACCGCGCTGCTCAACTGCCTGGTCAGGGAGCTGACCGAGCCCCGCCACGGCGACGCGCCCGGCTACCGGCTCGTCGGCACCGGCCGCACCCTCACCGTCGCCCCTGGGCGCTGGCCGCAGCCGCCGCTGGCCCTCGACGGCACCGTGATCGAGGGCGCCGACGGCTTCGACACCCTGGTCGCCCTGGCCGAGGAGGAGGCCCGCGCGCGCACCGGCGTCGACAACCCCACCCTCGGTGCGGAGATCCGGGACAGCAGGGACGTCGTCGCCGCCCTGCTCGCCGCGAGGCAGGCGGCCGCCGCGCGGGACGAGAAGCCGGTCGACGACCTCTACCTCCGCTCCGAGCAGGCGCTGCTGGCCGGACACCGCTACCACCCGGCAGCCAAGACGCGCGGTGGGGGCGTGCCCGACAGTTGGCTGCCGTACGCGGCCGAGGCCGGCGCGCACTATCCGCTCACGCTGCTCGGCGTCCGGGAGGACCTGCTCGGCGGCGAGGGCTCGACCGGCGCGATCGATGCGCTCTGGGGCAACGCCGCACCCCCCGGCTACCGGGTCCTGCCGGCGCACCCGTGGCAGCTCGCGCTGCTCGGCGTGAACCCGAACGCGAACCCCGGCGTGAGCGGGAGCATGAACCCGAACGCGAACCCCGGCCGGAGCGCGGGCCCGGCGCGCGATCTGGCGGCGGCCCTCGCGGACGGCCGGATCATGATCCTCGGGGAGACGGAGGAGCAGGCCTGGGCGACCTCCTCGCTGCGCACCGTCTACCTCCCGGACGCGGACCTCGCGCTCAAGTTCAGCCTGGACGTCCGGATCACCAACGACATCCGCCGACTCTGGCTCCGCGACCTGCGCTGGCTCCAACCGGTCGACGAGGTGCTCGAGTCGCTCCCGATCGCCTCCCTCGTCTTCGCCGACCAGGGTTACCGCACGCTCGCCGGCCACGGCCAGGAGAGCTGGGAGGCGTACGCGGTGCTCCAGCGCGAGGGCTTCGCCGGGCGCGTGCGGCCCGGTCTCACGCCCCTGCTCGCCGCCGGTGTGAGCGAGGGCTTCGCCGGCAATCCGCTGGACGCACTCACCGCGGACCAGGCCTTCACCTGGTGGTGCCGGTACGTCGAACTCCTCGCCCCGCCCGCGCTGGACGCGCTGCGCGACCACGGCGTGGTGCTGGAGTGTCATCTGCAGAACGTCCTGGTCGCCGTCGACGAGCAGGGCCGGCCCGGACAGGTAATCTTCCGCGACCACGAGGGAGTGAAGCTGACGACGGACCGGCACGCGGCGCTGTTGGCGCGCTTCGGTCCGGACCTGCCGACCCCGGGCGTCAGCGCCGAGAAGGGCCGGGACCGGCTGCTGTACTGCCTGGTGGTCAACAACCTGCTGGAGATCGCCGGGGCGATCGGTGCGCGCCACGCCGAGCTGATGCCGGAGCTGTGGCCGGCGGCACGTCAGATCCTGGCCGACTACCGTGACGTGATCTCGGTCCCGCACATTCCGGCGAAGACCAACCTGCTCCTGCGCTGGCTCGACGCGGACGGCGGCGACTCCACCTACACGCCGCTGCCGAACCCGCTGGCCGGCTGACGGCTCCGCCTAGCGAGCGCCGCGCAGCGTGCAGCGCGCACGCGAGGACGCCGCAGGGCGCGGGGTTTCCCCCGCGCCCTGCGGCGTCCTCTGCGAGCGTCCGGACCGGCCGCGCTCAGCGCTCAGCCTTCAGCGCTCTCCGCCCAGCCCCCGCGCCTATGCCGGCCCGGCCACCGCCGCGATCTCCGTGGCCAGCGGGACCCCGGACCCGTCACGACGTGGGTCGCGGCCCGGCAGCTCCGCCGGGGAGCCGTTGGACGTCGCCGCGCGGGCGGGCGTCGGGCCGGCCCAGGCGAAGACCAGGCGGTCCTCACCCTTGAGGAAGCGCTGGCAGCGCACGCCGCCCGTGGCGCGCCCCTTGCGCGGGTACTGCTCGAACGGCGTGGCCTTGGCCGTCCCCTGGCCCAGCCCGTCCAGGGCGTCGGTCGCGCCCGCGACCGTGACCACCAGCGCGTCCTGCGCCGGATCGACGGCCGTGAACGAGATCACGCGAGCCCCGTCGACGAGCTTCACGCCCGCCATGCCCGCCGCCGGGCGGCCCTGCGGGCGGACCTGGCCCGCCGGGTAGCGCAGCAGTTGGGCGTCGTCGGTGATGAAGACCAAGTCCTCCTCGCCGGTGCGCAGTTCGATCGCGCCGACGACCTTGTCGCCGTCCTTGAGCGCGATCACCTCGAACTCTTCCTTGTTCTCCGGCCAGTCGGGGACGACCCGCTTGACCACGCCCTGCTCGGTGCCGATCGCGAGGCCGGGCGAGGACTCGTCGAGTGTGGTCAGCGCCAGCGCGGTCTCGCCCGCGTCGAGCTTGAGGAACTCGGCGATCTTCGCCCCGCCCGCCAACGCGGGTGCGTGGGCGCTCGGCGGCAGCTGCGGCAGGTCGATCACCGGGAGTCGCAGCACCCGGCCGATGCTCGTCACCACGCCGATGTGGCCGCGCGCGGTGGCCGGCACCGCCGAGACGATCACGTCGTGGCGGGCCCGCTTGCCCCCGTCGTCGGGACCGGCGGTGTCCGCCCCGGCCGCCGCGTCGGAGCCGGAGTCCGGGCCGAGGTCCGCCGTGCGGGCCAGCAGGCCCGTCGAGGAGAGCATGACCCGGCACGGGTCGTCCGCGACCTCGAGCGGGACGGCGACGGCGGCGACCGCGCCCGCCTCCAGCAGCACCGTGCGCCGCTCGGTGCCGAACTTCTTGGACACGGCGGCGAGTTCGTCGGAGACGACCTTGCGCAGGACGGTGTCCGACTCCAGGATCTCGGTCAGCTCGGCGATCTCGGCGTGCAGCTTGTCCTGCTCGGCCTCCAGCTCGACCCGGTCGAAGCGGGTGAGCCGGCGCAGCGGGGTGTCCAGGATGTACGCGGTCTGCGTCTCGGAGAGCGAGAAGCGCTCGATCAGTCGCTCCTTGGCCTGCGCGGCGTTGTCGCTCGATCGAATGATCGCGATGACCTCGTCGATGTCGATCAGCGCGATCAGCAGACCCTCGACCAGGTGCAGCCGGTCCTGCCGCTTGCGGCGGCGGAAGTCGCTGCGTCGGCGCACCACCTCGAAGCGGTGGTCGACGTAGACCTCCAGCAGTTCCTTCAGCCCCAGCGTCAGCGGCTGGCCGTCGACCAGGGCGACGTTGTTGATGCCGAAGGTCTCCTCCATCGGCGTCAGCTTGTAGAGCTGCTCCAGCAGAGCCTCGGGAACGAAGCCGTTCTTGACCTCGATGACCAGGCGCAGGCCGTGCGCACGGTCCGTCAGGTCCTTGACGTCGGCGATGCCCTGGATCTTCTTGGCGCCGACCAGGTCCTTGATCTTGGAGATGACCTTCTCCGGGCCGACCGTGAACGGCAGCTCGGTGACGACCAGGCCCTTGCGGCGCGGCGTGACGTCCTCGACGGTGACCTTGGCGCGGATCTTGAACGTGCCGCGGCCCGTCTCGTACGCGTCCCTGATCCCGCCGAGGCCGACCACGAGGCCGCCGGTCGGCAGGTCCGGACCCGGAATGAAGCGCATCAGCGCGTCCAGGTCGGCGTTCGGATGCCTGATCAGATGGCGCGCTGCGGCGACCACCTCGGCCAGGTTGTGCGGCGGCATGTTCGTCGCCATGCCGACCGCGATCCCGGTGGTGCCGTTGACCAGCAGGTTCGGGAAGGCCGCGGGCAGTACCTGCGGTTCCTGCTCGCTGCCGTCGTAGTTCGGCGAGAAGTCGACCGTGTCCTCGTCGATCGACTCGACCATCGCCATCGCGCCGGCGGTCAGCCGGGCCTCGGTGTACCGCATGGCGGCGGGCGGGTCGTCGTTGCCGAGCGAGCCGAAGTTGCCGTGGCCGTCGATCAGCGGCAGCCGCATCGAGAACGGCTGGGCCATGCGCACCATCGTGTCGTAGATGGCCGTGTCACCGTGCGGGTGCAGCCGGCCCATCACCTCGCCGACGACGCGGGCGCTCTTGACGTGGCTGCGCTCGGGACGCAGGCCCATCTCGTTGGCCTGGTAGAGGACTCGGCGGTGCACGGGCTTGAGCCCGTCCCTGGCGTCGGGAAGCGCCCGGGAGTAGATGACCGAGTAGGCGTACTCCAGAAAGGAGCCCTGCATCTCGTCCACCACGTCGATGTCGAGGATGCGCTCCTCGAACTCCTCGGGCGGAGGGGTCTGCGAACTGCGGCGGGCCATCGCGGCGGCGCTCCCTTGGACGGCATGCGCACCCCTCGGAGAGCTCCGGGGAGGCGTCATGGGCTGGCACGGTCGGGACCATTCTGGACCAGGCTGCTGACAAACCCGGCCACCGCGTCCTCCCGGGTGCAGCACAATGGGCTTTTCCCGAGATTCACTGCGACGATTCACTGCGACGCTTCACAGCGATCACAAGCAGCAGACCGGAAGGAACGCGCGGATGGCCCAAGGCTTCACCATCAGCGAGCACACCCTGGCCAACGGCCTGCGGGTGGTGCTCTCCGAGGATCACCTGACGCCGGTCGCCGCCGTCTGCCTCTGGTACGACGTCGGTTCCCGCCACGAGGTTGCGGGCCGCACCGGCTTGGCGCACCTCTTCGAGCACCTGATGTTCCAGGGCTCGGCGCAGGTGCCCGGCAACGGCCACTTCGAGCTGGTCCAGGGCGCGGGCGGCTCGCTCAACGGGACCACCAGCTTCGAGCGCACCAACTACTTCGAGACCATGCCCGCCCACCAGGTGGAGCTCGCGCTCTGGCTGGAGGCCGACCGGATGGGCAGCCTGCTCGCCGCGCTCGACCAGGACAGCCTCGACAATCAGCGCGCGGTGGTGAAGAACGAGCGCCGCCAGCGGTACGACAACGTCCCGTACGGCACGGCCTTCGAGCGGCTCATCGCGATGGCCTTCCCCGACGGCCACCCCTACCACCACACCCCGATCGGCTCGATGGCCGATCTGGACGCGGCCACGCTGGGCGACGCGCAGGACTTCTTCCGCACCTACTACGCGCCCAACAACGCGGTCCTCTCGGTGGTCGGCGACATCGACCCCGAGCAGACGCTGGCCTGGGTGGAGAAGTACTTCGGCTCCATCCCCGCCCATGACGGCAAGCGCCCGCCGCGCGACGGCAGCGTCGTGGCCCGCAGCGGTGAGCCGCTGCGTGAGCACGTCGTCGCCGAGGTTCCCTCGCGCGCCGTCATGCAGGCCTACCTGCTGCCGCAGGACGGCACCCGCGACGCGGACGCCGCCGATCTCGCGCTGACCGTGCTCGGCTCGGGCGAGTCCAGCCGCCTCTACAACCGCCTGGTCCGCCACGACCGGCTCGCCGTCACGGCCGGCTTCGGCCTGCTGCGACTGTCCGGCGCGCCCTCGCTCGGCTGGCTCGACGCGAAGACCTCCGGCGAGGCGACGGCCGAGGCGGTCGAGGCCGCGATCGATGACGAGCTGGCCCGCTTCGCGGCCGAGGGGCCGACGACGGGGGAGCTCGAGCGCGCGCAGGCGCAGATCGAGCGGGAGTGGCTGGACCGGCTGGACACGGTGGGTGGCCGAGCGGACGAACTGTGCCGCTACGCCGTCCTGTTCGGCGACCCGAAGCTGCTCAACGAGGCACTGCCGCGGGTGCTGGACGTGACCGCCGCGGAGGTCCAGGCCGTCGCGCAGAAGTTCCTGACGCCGGACAACCGCGCGGTGCTGACGTACGAGCCCGTCGTGGCCGGAGCCGCTGAGGGCGCCGGGGACGAGGGCGCCGAAGACGAGTCCGCCGCTGGTGAAGCCACGGTCGACGCCGCTGCTGAAGACGAGGAGGTGCAGGCATGACCATCGCCTCCACCATGACCTTCCACCCGCGCCCCGAGGCCGGGCAGCCGACGCCGTGGAACTTCCCCGCACCCACCCGGAGCACCCTGCCCAACGGGCTGACCGTGCTGCGCTGCGACCGCCCCGGTCAGGCGCTGGTCGCCGCCGAACTGATCCTGGACGTACCGCTGGCGGCGGAGCCGCTCGCCCAGGAGGGCGTCTCGAGCATCCTCGCGCGCGCCCTCTCCGAGGGCACCGAGTCGCTGACGGCGGAGGAGTTCGCCGCCGAACTGGAGCGGGCGGGCGCGACGCTGGACGCACACGCGGACCACACCGTGCTGCGGGTCTCGCTGGAGGTCCCCGCCTCGCGTCTGGAGCGCGGCCTCTCGCTGCTCGCGGACGCGGTCAGGATCCCGGCCTTCCCCGGGCACGAGATCGAGCGACTGGTCGCGAACCGGCTCGACGAGATCGTGCACGAGCAGGCCAACCCGGCCCGACGTGCGGCCATCGCCTTCTACGGCGAGCTCTTCGAGGCGAGCGACCGGCTTTCGCGTCCGCGATCGGGCACCGCCGAAACGGTCAGTGCGATCGATCGGGAGGCCGTTTCTTCGTTCTACGCAGCGCATGTCCGTCCGGCGACCGCGACGCTCGTGGTGGTCGGCGACTTCTCGGCCGTCGGGAGCTCGGGCAAGGACCTCGACGCGGTTCTCGCCGCCACCGTGGGCCAGTGGACGGGCACGTCGGGCGAGCACGTCACCGCGGCTCCGGTGCGCGGCGACGACACCGGCCGGGTGATCGTCGTCGACCGGCCCGGCTCGGTGCAGACGCAGCTGCTGATCGGCCGGATCGGTCCGGACCGCCACGACGACAGCTGGGCCGCGCAGATCCTCGGCACCTACTGCCTGGGCGGCACGCTGACCTCCCGGCTCGACCGGGTGCTGCGCGAGGAGAAGGGCTACACCTACGGCGTGCGGGCCTTCGCCCAGCCGCTGCGCTCCGGTGCGGACGGTCAGGGCCGTGCGCTGCTGGCGATCTCCGGCTCGGTGGACACCGAGTCCACCGCCCCGGCGCTCGCCGACACCTGGCAGATCCTGCGCACCCTCGCCGCCGAGGGCCTCACCGACGAGGAGCGCGACATCGCCGTGCAGAACCTCGTCGGGGTGGCTCCGCTGCGCTACGAGACCGCCTCGGCGGTGTGCGCGACGCTGGCGGACCAGGTCGAGCAGGAACTGCCGGACAACTACCAGGCAGACGTCTACCGCCGGCTCGCCGAGACGACGACGGCCGAGGCGACCGCCGCCGTGGTGGCCGCGTTCCCGCCGGAGCGGCTGCTCGCCGTCCTTGTCGGTGACGCGGCGTCAATCGCCGGTCCTCTGAAGGACCTGGGGCTCGGCGACGTCACCGTGGTGTCGTCCTGACCGAGGGGTGAGCGAGCGTCACCTCGCCGCGGCTTCGGCCGACGGCGTGGTGGCTGGGGCTTCGGTGTTCGAGCCGGTGTCCGCGTCCGTGATTGCCTCGGCATTCGCGGGCGCGGGCGCAGGCGCGAACGCAGGCGCCCGCGCTGGTGTCCTGCAGCACTCGCCAGCTCAGCAGCGCAGTCGGCGCAAGGCAGACGCCGGAGAGGGAGAGGCCCGCCCACGCGGCGACGTGCTCAAGCACGGCCGCCACCGGAAGCCGGTGAGCGGCACCGAGCCGGGCAACGCCATGGACCACAGCCCAGGCGATGAACCAGATCGAGGCCAGGCCGGTCGGCGCCATCGCGACGAAGGCGAGCACGGCCGCCGGAGCCAAGGCCGTGAGCACCACGGACGCCCCCGCTGCGAGCAGCGCGCCGGGAAGCCCGCCGACCCCGAAGGCCGTCATCAGCGCCCCGTAGCCACCGCCCTCGAGGTGCCGGGCCCGCTCGGCGAGCGTCCGCAGGGCGCGGCCGAGCGAGCAGACCATCCCGGACGCGGCCGCCGTCGGCAGCAGCACTCGCGGCAGCGGGGTATGCCACGCGTATCCCCCTGAGGCGAGGGCGCCGCCCCGCTGCTTCGGCTGCGCCTTCGCCCGGGTTTCGTCGGACGTGCCGGTCTCTGCCGGAGGCGCAGCGGCCAGCCGCATGCGCCGGAGTAAAAGAGCGGGGGCCGCGGAGGACAGCCCGCTGCCGAGGAAAGTGTGACGTAGGTCACATCGACTTCGGGCATTTCTGGGGACTCTCTCCCCGTTTGCTTGATTGAATCGAAAGCGGGGATCGCATCCCCGTTTTGCACTGGAAGCAGAAGCTCGACCCGAAAGGAGTGCTCGTGATCCAGGCAACCGTCAACGACAAGTCCACCGTCGCGGGCCTCCGTCAGCGGGCCGACGCGGCGCGCAACCGGGCCCGCATCCTCGACGCGGCCCAGGACGCCTTCATCGAGCACGGCGCGGACGTGCCGCTCGACGAGATCGCCCGCCGTGCCGGTGTCGGCAACGCCACCGTCTACCGTCACTTCCCGGACCGCCGCGCGCTGGTGCGCGGCGTGGTGCTCGCGGTCATGGAACGCGCCATTGGCGTGGCCACGCAGGCACTCGCGGAGGAGGCGGATCCGTTCGAGGCTCTGAGTCGGCTCGTGCGGGACTCCGTCAACTGGAAGATCGGCGCGTTGTGCCCGATGCTTTCGGAGTGGGCGGATCTGGACGAGCCCGAGATCTTCGCGACCCGTGAACGACTGGATGCCGTCGTCCAATCCATGATCGACGGCGCGAAGGCCGCCGGCAGCCTGCGCACCGACGTGGGCAGCGACGACATCATGATGGCAGTCGCCCAGCTCGTCCGCCCCTTCCCGGGCGCCGGCTACGACAGCCTTCAGCCCTTCGTCCACCGGCACCTGCAACTGCTGCTCGACGGTCTGCGGGCACCCGCCCGCACGCCGCTGCCGGGCGGTCCGCCGACGCTGGAGGACGTCCGCCGCGAATGCATCCTCGCGGCATCGCGACGCGAGACCCGGCAATGACGCCGACGCGCCGCTGAAACCCACACCGAATGGTTTCGCGCATCAATTCTCTTAGCTCCCATAGCTTTTCGCCACACCGTCAGAGTTCGCACGTCCTGCCGCACACGTACGGGGATACCGTCATGCCTGAATCCGTTTCGGACACGCCCGATCTTCAGAAGGCTCAGCCTCAAAGGGCTCAGCTTCAGGAGTCACAGCCCGACCCGCAGCGCTGGAAGGCGCTCATCTTCATCGCGATAGCCCAGCTGATGGTGGTTCTCGACGCGACCGTCGTGAACATCGCGCTGCCGCACGCGCAGCACGACCTGCACATCTCGGACGCCAACCGCCAGTGGGTGATCACCGCTTACAGCCTGGCCTTCGGTGGGCTGCTCCTGTTCGGCGGTCGAATTTCGGACCTGTGGGGGCGCCGCAAGACCTTCATCGTCGGTCTGATCGGCTTCGCGCTCGCCTCCGCGCTCGGCGGCGCCGCGGTCAACTCCGGGATGCTGCTCGGCGCTCGCGCCCTCCAGGGCGTCTTCGGCGCGCTGCTGGCCCCCGCGGCCCTGTCGCTGCTCGCGGTCACCTTCACCGAGGCCAAGGAGCGCGCGACGGCCTTCGGCATCTTCGGCGCCATCGCCGGCGCCGGCGGTGCGGTCGGTCTGCTGCTGGGCGGCGCGCTGACCCAGTACGCCAACTGGCGCTGGGCTCTCTACGTCAACATCATCTTCGCGGTGGTGGCGGTGGCCGGTTCGCTGGTCTTCGTCCACGAGCGCGAGAGCGAGCGCAACCGCAACCGCCTCGACATCCCCGGCGTGCTGCTGGCCACGTCCGGCCTGGTCGCCCTGGTCTACGGCTTCACCAAGGCGGAGGAGTCCGGGTGGGGCTCCAGCGTCACCATCGGCCTGTTCGTCGCCTCGGCGGTGCTGCTGGCGCTGTTCGTCTTCGTCGAGTCGCGCGTCAGCGCCCCGCTGCTGCCGCTCCGAGTGGTCCTCGACCGCAACCGCGGCGGCGCCTACCTCGGTCTCGGCCTGGCCATCATCGGCATGTTCGGCCTCTTCCTGTTCATGACCTACTACCTGCAGGGGATCAAGCAGTACTCCCCGGTCATGACCGGTGTCGCCTTCCTGCCCATGGTCGTCGGCATGATCACCGGCTCGACCCAGATCGGCACCCGGCTGATGACCCGCGTACCGGCGCGCTGGCTGATGGGCCCCGGCCTGCTCGTCGCGTCCCTGGGCATGCTGATGCTCACTCAGATGCACGTCGACAGCAACTACTGGACGCTGATCCTGCCGGCCGAGTTCCTGCTCGGGCTGGGCATGGGCACCTCGTTCATGCCGGCCATGAGCCTGTCGACCTACGGCGTCCAGCCGCAGGACGCGGGTGTGGCCTCGGCGATGATCAACACCTCGCAGCAGGTCGGCGGTTCGATCGGTACCGCGCTGCTCAACACGATCGCGGCGAGTGCGACGGCCGGCTGGCTGACCGCGCACAGCCTGCCGAAGGGCACGCCGAACGCGCTCGCGGCGGTGCACGGCTACGACGTCGCGATCTGGTGGGCCGTGGGCATCATGCTCGTCGCCTCGGCGCTCGTGTTCGTCCTGGTCAACGCGGGCCGTCCCGGTTCCGACCTGGCCACGGGCGGTGCCGGCTCGGACGCCGACGCCAACGCGGTCCCGGTGATCGTGCACTGAAGCACCGTCAGTAGTTCTCCTGGAGGCCCCCGCTCGCGCGGTTCGCGAGCGGGGGCCTCGCCCTTTTCCGACGGGGCCCGCTGCGTGATCCCGATATTTCCGTTGCGGGGGCGGTGCCCGGCATGGCTACATAGGCACAGCGACCGGGCGTGACAGGCCGGTCCCCGAGGTGGTGGAGAGGAGGCAGTCCCATGCGGGTCGAGTTGCGAAGCAGGCGCTTCATCAGCGCTGTCGCCTCCCTGCGGCGACGCCCCTCCACCGCCTGCGGCTTTCAGGCCTGACGGCCCGCGCCCGCGCGATCCTGCGCCGTGCGCCTGCGCTGTTCCGGCCCGTGACCTGCCGCTTCCATGCTTGTAGCCTGATTCCAGGAGAACATTTCCATGTCGTACACCGAGATTCCGGGCATCAACGTGCCCATCCGCATGTGGACCGACCCGGCCACGGTCGAGGGCCAGGCGCTGCAGCAGCTGCGCAACATCTCCTCACTCCCGTGGATCCACGGCCTGGCCGTGATGCCCGACGTCCACCTGGGCAAGGGCGCGACGGTCGGCTCCGTGATCGCCATGAAGGGGGCCGTCTGCCCGGCGGCGGTCGGAGTCGACATCGGCTGCGGCATGAGCGCGGTCAAGACCTCGCTGACCGCCCGCGACCTGCCGGACAACCTGGGCCGACTGCGCTCGCGGATCGAACAGGTCATTCCGGTGGGCCGGGGCATGCACAGCGACCCGGTCGATCCGAGCCGCATCCACGGCTTCGCCACGAGCGGCTGGGACGACTTCTGGTCCCGCTTCGACGGGCTGACGCCGGCGGTCAGGGCGCGCCGCGAGCGCGCCCTGCAGCAGATGGGCTCGCTCGGCTCGGGCAACCACTTCGTCGAGGTCTGCCTGGACAAGTCCGGGTCGGTATGGCTGATGCTGCATTCCGGCTCGCGCAACATCGGCAAGGAGCTCGCCGAGCACCACATGGGCGTCGCCCGCTCCCTCCCGCACAACCAGGGCCTGGTCGACCGCGACCTGGCAGTCTTCATCTCGGCGACCCCGCAGATGGAGGCCTACCGGTCCGACCTGTTCTGGGCGCAGGAGTACGCGAAGCGGAACCGCGCGGTGATGATGGCGCTGTTCCAGGACGTCGTCCGGCGCGAATTCGCCAAGGCGAAGGTCACCTTCGACGACGTGATCAGTTGCCACCACAACTATGTGGCGGAGGAGACCTACGACGGCGAGGAGCTGCTGGTCACCCGTAAGGGCGCGATCCGCGCCGGCTCGGGGGACTTCGGGATCATCCCGGGTTCGATGGGCACCGGTTCGTACATCGTGCGGGGCCTGGGCAACGACGCGGCGTTCAACTCGGCCTCGCACGGTGCAGGACGGAAGATGTCGCGCACGGCGGCGAAGAAGCGCTTCGGCGTCCGGGACCTGGAGGAGCAGACACGGGGTGTCGAGTGCCGTAAGGACTCCGGCGTCGTGGACGAGATCCCGGGCGCGTACAAGCCGATCGAGAAGGTCATGGCCCAGCAGACCGACCTGGTCGAGGTCGTGGCGCAGCTGAAGCAGGTGGTCTGCGTCAAGGGCTGAGGGGCGACAGCTCGGGGGCGTTCGAGTGGCGACGGCGTGAGCCGGTTCGGTGGGGAGCGAATGCGTCCCACCGGGCCGGCTCTGTTGCGCGCGAGGCGCGTGCGGACGGCGGATCGATCAGGATTCGAGAAGCGTCGGTCTCGTGCCCCGCCTAGCGTGATGACCATGGCATCCATTGAATTCGTCACCCTCGACGTCGCCGACCCCACGGCCGCCGACCGCTTCTACACCGCCGCCTTCGGCTTGGACGCGCGGCTACGCCTGCGGGCCTCGGAGGAACCCACGACCGGCTTTCGTGGGTTCACGCTGGCGCTCACGGTGTCCCAGCCGGCCGACGTCAACGCCCTCATCGACGCAGCTGTCGACGCCGGCGCCACGCCGCTGAAGCCCGCCGGGAAGTCGCTTTGGGGCTACGGCGGTGTCGTGCAAGCCCCGGACGGCGCGATCTGGAAGGTCGCGACCTCAGCGAAGAAGGACTCCGGCCCGGCCACCCGGAAGATCGACGACATGGTGCTTCTCCTGGGAGTCGCGGACGTGGCCGCCAGCAAGCGGTTCTACGTCGGCCAAGGCCTCGCCGTTGCGAAGAGCTTCGGCCGCGTCTATGTCGAGTTCGCTGCCGGGTCCGGTCCTGTGAAGCTGGCGCTCTACAGGCACCGCGCTCTCGCCAAGGACGCGGGCGTCTCCCCCGAGGGCACCGGCTCGCACCGGCTCGGGATCGGCGGCACTGCCGGGCCTTTCACCGACCCGGACGGCTTCGCGTGGGAGGCCGGGTCGCTGGCTGCCACGTCCTGATGCGTCGCGGCTGGGGTGGCGGTGCTGGGGTGGTCGGCTTAGTCCGTATCGCGCGGCTCGTGCCGGAACTCCCGCGACCGGCAGGCTTACGCCTCCGTCACGAGCTCGCCGCGTTCCGGAGCGGCCAAGTGCTCCTGGCGATGGCTATGACGGTGCTGGGCTTCGGAGGGGTCTTCGCCGCCGTCACGTATGTCGCACCGATGATGACGCACGTTGCCGGCTACAGCGAGGGCGCCGTGACCTGGCTCCCACGCCGGCGTCCGCGGTGAACATTGGCGCCTTCAATCTCGGCAACGCGCTGTCGGCGTGGCTCGGTGGCCTCGCTATCTCGGCCGGCTTCGGGTACACGGCACCGAACGTGGTGGGTGCCGTGATGGCCGGTTCGGCGCTGGGGCTGGCCGTGTTGTCGGCGGCTTTGGAGCGGCGGCGGAGCAGGGGGCGGGTGGTTGATGTGATCGATGCCTGCGCATCAACTGCGGTCTGAGCTGGGGTTTTTCACTCTTGTGGGTGATGGTTTGGGCTTGGCGTGGGGCTGTTTGGGTGTCACAATTGTTCTATGGACGCCTCGATGT
>NZ_JBGCCK010000021.1:0-137174 GCF_041262525.1 Streptacidiphilus sp. MAP12-20 | reverse complement strand
AACTGAACCAACTCGGCTACCAAGTCAACCTCCAACCCATCGGGACGCCCTGAACAGCGGAAACGGTCACGAAGCGGGGATTTTCGAATCAGGCGACGTGAGCGCATCAGCCACGCGAACGTCCGCTCGACCAGCCACCTCTTCGGGACGACGAAGCCCGAAGCGTTGTCGCAGCGTTTGACCACCGTCAACGCGAAGCGCAGGACACTGCGGGCGAAGTCGACGAGCTGGCCGGTGTAGCCGCCGTCCGCCCACACCAGCGTCATGCGCCAGTGCCGCTCGCGCAGTGCGGCCAGCACCGTCTGCCCGGCCTCGCGATCGGTGACCGAGGCCGCAGTAACCATCACGGCGAGCAGCAGCCCGAGTGTGTCCACCACGATGTGCCGCTTGCGTCCGTTCACCTTCTTCCCGCCGTCGAAGCCTCGCGTCGCGGCGGGCACGGAGGCGGCCCCCTTCACCGACTGCGCGTCGATGACGCCCGCGGTCGGCTCCCGGTCCCGTCCCGCGGCCTCGCGGACCCGGTCGCGGAGCCGGTCGTGCAGTTCGCGCGTGAAGCCCTTGTCCCGCCACCTGCGCCAGAAGGCGTAGACCCGGTCCCAGACGGGGAAGTCGGCCGGCATCGCCCGCCACTTGATCCCGTTGTCGACCAGGTAGCGCACGGCGTCGACCATCTGTCGGTGGCAGTAACCCTCCGGCTGCCCGCCCCTGCCCTCCAGCCATCCCGGAACCGGCAGCGACGCACGAACCTGGGCCCACTCGGCGTCCGTCATGTCGGACGGATAGGTCCGTGCTCGTTCGGGACGGTCGGCCGCATTCCCGAACCGGTGAGCGAGGCAATCACACGACCGGGGAACCGAGTTGGACTCCACGGGCACGACAGGGCAAAACTGAGACATGAGGGCCTCCTGGGCTTCGGGCTTCGACAATCCCGAGCTGACCAGGAGGCCCTGCCTTCATGCGCGCGCCCGTTGAAGATCACTCGACCGAGCCTCACCAATCGAACCGACGCTCACCGTGATCGGTACGACAACGGCTTCTGAGGCAACCAGTTGAATTGGTGACCTCGGAGACAGGGAAAACTGCCTCTTGCGCCGCTCTGACGGGCCCAAGGATGCACTCCGGTGGTGGTCTTGGGATGTCCTGGCCGACCGGCTCCGGAAGGCGCTCGAACGCTCGCTCACGACCTCGCCGCATGCATGCTGACCTGGTGTTTTCCTTCAACTCTCCTAAGCTGGTGGCTTCCGCGGGACTTCATCGGAGGGGGCACCATGAGTCAGGAATCCGCGCAGTACGACGCGAGCCACATCGAGGTGCTGGAGGGGCTGGCAGCCGTTCGGAGGCGGCCCGGAATGTATCTCGGGTCGGTCAGTGAGCGTGGGCTGCACCAGCTGGTGTTCGAGGTCGGCAACCAGGCGGTGAACGAGGTCCTGGGCGGCCGGGCCAGTCGTGTGGAGATCACTCTGATCCCTGACGGTGGCGTGCGCGTCGCCATCGACGGGCCCGGCGTCCCCTTCGAGGACGCCGCGGACTTGGCGGGTCCCGGCCTCGGCGCGCAGCTCACACAGATTTTCGGGGGGCACGGGACGCTCGGCCGTGACGCGGCGCTCGTCGGCCGGCTCCATGTGGGGCTCTTCGTCGCCACCGCTCTGTCCGGTCGCCTGACGGCCGAGGTGCGGCGCGACGGGGTTCTCGAAATCCGGGAGTTCGCCAGGGGCATGGCGGTCGCCCCGCCCGCCGGGCCTGGACCGGTGGATGACAGCGGGACTGTCATCACCTTCTGGCCCGACGCGGACATCTTCGAGACCACGGAGGTCTCGTTCGACACGCTTGTGGATCGGTTCAGGGAACTGGCCTTCCTCAACCGCAGCCTCGACATCTTGCTCAGCGACGAGCGCCGATCCGATGACCCTCGGTCCGTCCGGTGCCGGTTCCCCGGCGGAGCAAGGGACTTCGTTGCCTTCCTCGACCAACGGGCGGGGGCTTGTGTGGACTCGGAAGTGATCGGCTTCGAGCGCGAGGACGAGCGGATGGCTGGAACGACGGAGGTTGCCTTCCGATGGCGGGCGGCCGGAGAGGAGCACGTCCTAGCCTTCGCCCACAGCCGTCCCACGCTCGCTGCCAGCACGCACGATCTGGGATTTCGCGCTGGAGTGGCCACCGCCGTCAACGCGCACGCCAGGGAGCGGCGGTGGCTGACGGCGGCGGACCACGATCTTCAGGCGAGTCAGATCTTGGAGGGCCTCACCGCGGTCGTCTCGGTGAAGCTGGACCACCCCGAGTTCGAAGGCGCCACGCGCGGAACGCTGGGCAACGCCGTGGTACGGACGTGCGTCGAGGAGGCCACCCGGGAGCATCTCGGTCGTTGGTTGAGGGAGCACCCGCAACAGGTCGAGGCAATCCTTCGGCGGATGCATCCGTGATGGTTGCCTCCATCAGCAGGCGTCCCGGGTGATCTCCTTGTTCCGGGAGCGCAGGCCCAGGAAGGTTTCGCTGTCGGAGCAGAGATTGGAACGAGCCGGTTCGACGACAATGCTGAAGCCGGCATGCGGATGATCGCGGCTGAGGCTCCCGTGGTCGTTCATGTGCGCATCGGCGAAGAGTTCGAGCTTCAGCTGAGCCTCTCGTCGGGTATGACCCTGGAGGTGTTCCCAGCAGGAAATCCTGGTCTGGAGGACTGGCGCTTTCTCAGCTCAGCTGAAGGCCGACCTCACTACGTCGTGGAAAACGGCTCGCTTTCCGCTGTGTGAGCCGAGACTGGCTCCCGCGGTCACGTCCTTGGTCAGCTCGGGGGGAAGCATGACCACAGTCGCGGGAATTTGCGCGACGCTCTGCTGCGTGGCACATGACCGCCGGCCCTACCCGGAGGAGGCGGTCGCCTGCAGCAGCAGCTTTCCGACCAGATCGGTGGCGGAGAGCTCCCCGCCGTCGGTCACCTGGCGATGCTCGCACGGCAGGCGAAGGGTGCCCCAACCCGATGCGGGTCAGCCGGGTTCTGTTCGCCCGAGACCCTGTCACGGCTCGAGACGCCCCCCACCCAGCTTCCCTGGGTTGCTTCGATCTCGTCCTCAGATTGCGACGAGGTGGACGTCCTGCGCGTTCAGTGCTGACAGGTAGGCGCCGATGTCGTCAGGGTCGCTGGTGAAGACGACGGCGCTGCCATGGCGAATCGCTGTCATGGCCACCATGGCGTCCACTACATCCGGGCGCTTCTTCGGCGGCAGGTCTGCCGTGCCCAGTGCCCCGCCGATGCGATGCCACTCGGTCATGTCCAGGGCGGTGCTGCACAGCAGGCACACGGGCTGTCCGGCGGCTGTCGGGCGGAGTGCTCCTGGTGAGCTGCGCGCATGCGGAACAGTGCAGTCCCGTAGGGCAGTTGCCAGGGCATGGACGGTACTGGGGGCGGGACGCCAGACCTGTCCCAGTACCGGTCCGGGCACGATGGCGCGGTGCGGGGTCGCCTTCAGGCTTTCATGGAGGCGCACTGCCTTGGCTTTGCGATCGGCGAGAGCGATCAGCATGCCGGTGTCGTAGACGGGGACGCGAGCGTTCACGCCGCGTGGCCGGGGCGCTGTGGTCGCGGCGGCGACTGGGCGGGTCGATCGGATCCGTAGACGAGCTCCAGGGCCTCCTCAACCTCGCGCCGTTCCTGCTCGGTGAGATCGTCCTCCCCAACGTCGGGCAAGGCGGGGAGCGCGGCTGCCTCGGTCTCGGCTGCGGAGATGACCGCGTCGATGGAGGCGAATTGAGCTTCCAAGGCATCGGTCTCAGCCATTTGCCGGGTCGCAGCATTGACCAGGTACGCCGAGACGTCCATCCCGGCGCGGTCGGCGTGCGCTCTGATCTGCTCGGCGTGTTCGGCGTCGAGGCTGATGCTGATCCTGGTCTTCGCCATGACGTCAGTGTATGACGCGTATTACGGGACGCCAAGCTGCTTCGGCGGAGCGCTTGAACGGAACGGGATCGGGCGAGCGCAACTCCGGCCGCGTGCTCTCGAAGTGCATTGCGGCACAGCCGGCAGGTTCGTTCGAGAGTCAGGGACCGTTACCGCCGAGACGACAAACCCACAGCTCACGGCCACATCAGGCAGTACAGCTGGTGCCCGGCCTCGTGCAGCCGGTTCGCGAAGTCCTGCCACTCGTGCAGCATCTTGTAGATCACGAACGCGTCCCGCGGCCCCCGGCGGTCCGGGACGGTGGACCAGATGAACGCCGCCGTGCCCAGTTCCGCCTCGTCCGCCTTCAGCAGCGGTGCGACCACCGTCTGCGGGAGCTGGACCACCGCGTAATCCGGGTGGAGGACCACCAGTTCCAGCGGGGGTACCTCGTTCAGGGGGATGCCGAGGATGCCGGTGAGGACCATCGCGCTCATGGTCTCCGGCTTGATCTTGGTGGAGAGCCCGCCGCTGATCGACTCCTCGGTGCCGTCGTGGCCGAAGAGCTCGCCGAGGCGGCCGAGCGTGCCGAGCTCGCCGGCGTCGAGGCCGAGGCCGTCGCGGCCGAGGGCGGTGGGAACGCGGGCGGCCGTGGCGCGGTCGGGTGCACCGAAGTACTTGTAGGTCACGCCCACGCGGCCAGCACCTCCACCTCCGTCACCACGGCGTGACGCATCTGCGAACTCGCGACCCCGGCGCGCGGCGCGTCCCGCGCCGCAGTCGGAGCCCTCGCGCTGCTCGGACACCCCGGACCATCCTTACCGTCCGTCGTCGATTTGCCAACAGGCCGCCGCGCACACGCTCGTCACGTACAAGTCACGCGCGTACTCGGCACATGGTCATCACGTCCCCGTCACGTGGCCACGCACACCGGATGGCACGATCATCGTCCCAGATGATCGGCGCGGACATGCCGCGTCGAAGGCTGCGATTTCGAAACGACGGTGATTTGAGACCATGTTCTCGTGAGCGATCCCGTGAGCATGCAGACCATCGGCCGTCCGTACCCGTACGAGGCGCCCGTTTCCCAGGCGTTGTTCGAACGCGCGTCCGTCGTCACGCCGGGTGGAGTGAACTCGCCGGTGCGCGCCTTCCGCGCGGTCGGGGGTACGCCCCGCTTCATGGTGTCCGGCACCGGCCCCTATCTCACCGACGCGGACGGCCGTGAGTACGTCGACCTGGTCTGCAGCTGGGGCCCGATGATCCTCGGCCACGCGCATCCCGAGGTCATCGCCGCCGTGCAGGACGCCGTCTCGCGCGGCACCTCCTTCGGCACGCCCGGTCAGGGCGAGGTCGAGCTGGGCGAGGAGATCGTGGACCGGATCGCGCCGGTCGAGCAGGTGCGCCTGGTCTCCTCCGGTACCGAGGCGACGATGTCCGCGATCCGTCTGGCCAGGGGTTTCACCGGCCGCGCCAAGGTCGTGAAGTTCGCTGGGTGTTACCACGGTCACGTCGACGCGCTGCTGGCCGCGGCCGGCTCCGGCCTGGCCACCTTCGCGCTCCCCGACACCCCCGGCGTCACCGGCGCCCAGGCCGGCGACACCATCGTGCTGCCGTACAACGACCTCCACGCCGTCCGTGCCGCCTTCGCCGCGCACCCGGGGGAGATCGCCTGCGTGATCACCGAGGCGTCCCCCGGCAACATGGGCGTGGTCCCGCCGCTGCCCGGTTTCAACAAGGGCCTGGCGGAGATCTGCCGCGCCAACGGCGCGCTCTTCGTCTCGGACGAGGTGATGACCGGCTTCCGCGTCTCGAAGGCCGGCTGGTACGGCTTCGAATCCGTGAACGAAGGGTGGTCCGCCGACGTCAAGCCGGACCTGATGACCTTCGGCAAGGTCATGGGCGGCGGCTTCCCCGCCGCGGCCTTCGGCGGTCGCGCCGACGTGATGGCCCACCTGGCCCCGGCCGGCCCCGTCTACCAGGCGGGCACGCTCTCCGGTAACCCGGTCGCCACCGCCGCCGGCCTCGCCCAGCTGCGCGCCTGCACCGACGCCGTCTACGCGACCGTCGACCAGGTCGCCGCCGAGGTCGCCTCCCTGGTCAGCGACTCGCTCGCGAAGGAGGGCGTGGCGCACAAGCTGCAGACGGCCGGAAACATGTTCTCGGTCTTCTTCACCGACCGTGCTGTCACCAACTACGACGAGGCGCGCGGCCAGGAGTCCTTCCGCTTCACGGCCTTCTTCCATGCCATGCTCGCCCAGGGCGTCTACCTGCCGCCCTCCGCCTTCGAGTCCTGGTTCGTCTCCGCCGCGCACGACGAGCGCGCGCTGGAGCGCATCGCCGCCGCGCTGCCGAGCGCTGCGCGGGCCGCGGCGGAAGCAACCCAGGCCACCCAGGCCACTCAGGCGTGAACACCCCCGACGAAGGGCCAGGAGCAGCGGTGAGTGAGAAGGACATCACGGTCGTCCACCTGATGCGCCACGGCGAGGTGCACAACCCGGATGGCGTCCTGTACGGGCGGCTGCCGGACTACCACCTCTCCGAGCTGGGCCGGAAGATGGCCGACCGGGTCGCCGACCACCTCAGCGGCCGTGACATCACCCACGTCGTCGCGTCCCCGTTGGACCGCGCGCAGGAGACCGCGTCGCCGATCGCCGCCGCGCACGGGCTGGCCGTCGCGGCGGACGAGCGGCTGATCGAGGCGGACAACGTCTTCCAGGGCAAGACCTTCGGCGTCGGCGACGGCTCACTGCGCAACCCGGCCTACTGGAAGCACCTGGTCAACCCGTTCCGCCCGTCCTGGGGCGAGCCGTACATCGAGCAGGTCGTGCGGATGATGGGCGCGCTCGGCGCGGCCCGCGACGCCGCGCGCGGGCACGAGGCGGTCTGCGTCAGCCACCAGCTGCCGATCTGGGTCACCCGCTCCTTCGCCGAGCACCGCCGCCTCTGGCACGACCCGCGCCGCAGGCAGTGCTCGCTCGCGAGCCTGACGACGTTCACCTACGAGGGCGACAAGATCGTCTCCATCGGCTACAGCGAGCCGGCCCGCGACCTGCTGCCGGCGCACCTGACGGGCAACAAGGGCCCGCTGACCAACAAGTCCTTCGGGGCCTGATTGGCCTTCCGGCCTGGATAAAGATCAATTAAATATCCACTACACGAAGCGTCGTGGCAGGTCAATGGCCTACCACGACGTATTCGTGGGGGCGGTGAAATCGACCTAAACACCCATGCGAAACTCTTCACATGAGTCGCCGCCCCACGCTCGCCGTCATCGCCGCTCTGACCGGCGTCCTCGCGCTCTCCGCCTGCAGTGGCACCAACCCGGCGGAGAACGGCGGCGGCAGCGACAGCGGCTTCGTGGCCGGGGCCGGCGAGTCCGTCTCCGTCCCGGTCGCCAGCCGGAGCGCGGCGATCGATCTGAGCGGCAAGGACCTCGACGGCAAGGCGATCAACCTGGCCGCCTACCGCGGCAAGGTCGTCGTGCTGAACGTCTGGGGCTCCTGGTGCGGCCCGTGCCGCGCGGAGGCGGGCGACCTCGAGAGCGTCTACAAGGCCGACCAGGGCAAGGGCGTCGCGTTCGTCGGCATCAACACCCGCGACACGCAGATCGACCAGGCGCAGCAGTTCGTCAAGACGCACGGGGTGACCTTCCCTAGCTTCTACGACGAGGACGGCTCGCTGCTGCTGCAGTTCCCCAAGGGCAGCCTCAACCCGCAGGCCATCCCGTCCACGCTGATCCTGGACCGCCAGGGCCGGATCGCCGTGCGCGCGCTGCAGCCGCTGACCAGCGACCAGCTGAACAAGATCCTCGACCCGGTGATCGCGGAGAAGTCGTGAACGGGACGGTCTTGCACGGGGCGCTGCTCCTCGCGATCCCGATCGCGCTGCTCGCGGGAATGGTGTCGTTCTTCTCCCCGTGCGTGCTGCCGTTGGTCCCCGGCTACCTCTCCTACGTCACCGGCTTCTCCGCCGCCGACCTCTCCGACGCCGAGGGACGCCGCCGCGGCCGGATGGCGCTCGGGGCGCTGCTCTTCGTGTTGGGCTTCACCGCCGTCTTCGTCTCCTTCGGCGCTTTCTTCGGTTACTTCGGCAACACCCTCGCGCAGCACCAGAGCATGATCACCCGGGTCTCCGGCGTGCTGGTGATCCTGATGGGCCTCGCCTTCATGGGCTTCCTGCCCGGCTTCACCCAGCGCGAACTGCGCAGCCACCGCAAGCCGGTGATGGGCCTGGTCGGTGCGCCCTTCCTCGGCGTCGTCTTCGGCCTGGGCTGGGCCCCGTGCATCGGGCCGACCCTCGCCGCCGTGAACACGCTGTCGTTCAACGAGGCCAGCGCCGGACGCGGCGCCCTGCTGACCGTGGCCTACTGCCTCGGTCTCGGCCTCCCCTTCATCGTCGCGGCGCTCGCGTTCCGGCGGACGCTGTCCGCGTTCAGCTGGATCAAGCGGAACAACCAGTGGGTCATGCGCATCGGTGGCGCCATGCTCGTCCTCGTCGGCCTGCTGCTGGTCACCGGGGCGTGGGACCAGATCACCACGCAGCTGAAGTACTGGTTTCCGAACAACTCGGTGGGTATCTGATGACGTCCGACCTTGATGCCGCCGAGCGGCTGAGCTCCGCCCCCACGGAGGACGGCGACACGGGCGGCGAGGTCGGCATCGGCGTGGTCGGCTGGCTCCGCTGGATGTGGCGGCAGCTCACCTCGATGCGCACCGCGCTGATCCTGCTCTTCCTGCTGTCGCTCGCGGCCATCCCCGGCTCGCTGGTGCCGCAGATTTCCGCCTCGCCGACCAAGGTCGCCGCGTTCGTGGCCAACCACCACACCCTCGCGCCGATCTACCAGAAGCTCGGGCTGTTCCACGTCTACAGCTCGTTCTGGTTCTCCGCGATCTACCTGCTGCTCTTCATCTCGCTCGCGGGCTGCATCGTCCCGCGTACCTGGCAGTTCGTCGGCGTGCTGCGCGCGCAGCCGCCCGCCGCGCCGAAGCACCTGGTCCGGCTGCCGGTCTACGCGAGCTGGCGCTCGCGCGGCTCGGGCTCGGACTCCAACGCAGGCGCGGGCGCGGAGCGGACGCTCGACGCCGCCGAGGCGCTGCTGCGCAAGCGCCGCTTCCGGGTCGCCCGCGACGGGGACGCGATCACCTCCGAGAAGGGCTACCTGCGCGAGGTCGGGAACCTGCTCTTCCACATCTCCCTCTTCGGCATGCTGATCGCCTTCGCGGTCGGCAAGCTCTTCGGCGGCATGGGCACCGTGCTCCTGATCGAGGGCAAGGGGTTCAGCAACAACGTCTCGCAGTACGACGACTTCATGCCGAGCACCTTCTACACCGCCGACAGCCTCGACCCCTTCGGCTTCAAGCTGGACCGCTTCGAGGCGACGTACCAGACCACCGGCGACCAGCTCGGCACCGCGCGCACCTTCCAGGCGAACGTCTCCTACTGGACCGGCAGCGACGCGTCGACCGCGAAGAAGGCGACGATCCGGGTCAACGACCCGCTGACCGTCGACGGCAGCAACGTCTACCTGACCGCGCACGGCTACGCGCCGGTCTTCAAGGTCACCGACGCCAAAGGCAACGTCGTCTTCGACGGCCCGACGCCCTGTCTGCCGCAGGACGGCAACATCACCTCCGTCTGCGCGATCAAGGTCAACGACGGCTACGTCGACAACAACGGCACGGCGACGCAGATCGGCATCTCCGGCATCTTCACGCCGACCGCGGCCACCGACGCGTCCGTGAAGAAGCTGGGCCCGCACTCGATCTTCCCGGACCTGGCCGACCCCAAGATCTACCTCACCGCCTACCACGGTGACCTGGGCAACAACTCCGGCGCCCCGCAGAGCATCTACCAGCTCGACACGAAGCACATGGCCCAGTACAAGTTCGCCGACGGCACGCCGCTGACGTTGCCGCTCGCGCCGAACCAGGGCTTCAAGCTGCCGAGCGGTGGCACGGTGACCTTCACCGGGATCCAGCAGTGGGCCAACTTCACCGTCGCCCACAACCCGGGTACCGGCTGGGCGCTGACCAGCTCGATGCTCGCCGTCCTCGGCCTGATCGGCTCGCTCTTCGTGCAGCGCCGCCGGATCTGGGTCCGCGCGGTGACAAGCCCGGACGGCACCACGACCGTCGAGCTCGCCGGTCTCGCCCGCAGCGAGTCCGCACGGATCGCGGAGGAGCTGGCCGAGCTCGCGCTGGAGCTCCAGGACACGGCGCCTGCCGACGTCGAGGCGGACGCCGAGCCCATTGAAGAATCCGCAGTCCAAGAACCGTCCGCCGATGACGACAAGGTCGCGGCCGGCCCCACGACCACGACCACGACCAAGGAGTGAACGTGAGGATCCTCGCCGAGGCGGCGATCGACACCCGCTTCGCCAACATCTCCAACGTCCTCATCTACTCGGCGATGGCGGTCTTCCTCTTCGCCTTCCTCGCATACGCGGCCGAGTGGACCTTCGGCGGGCGCAGCCGCGTGGCGCGGCAGTCCGCCGCGCTCGCGGGCCGCGGCTCGCTGGCGGAGACCGTCGCCGAGGCCGAGGCCGAGGCCACGAAGGCCGGCCAGGCGCCGACCGTCGCCGTGACCGTCACCCGTGCGGGTGGCGGGACCACGACGCTGACCCGTACCGTCGCCGCGAAGGCGGGCAAGGTCGACGTGGTCACCCGCGGCGACGCGGCCCCGCCGGTCGACGGCGTCGGCGCGTCCGGCGGCGACGAGGGCGCGGACCGGCTCGGCCGGATCGCGGTCTCGCTGACCACGCTGGCCGCGCTGCTGGACCTGTGCGCGGTCATCACCCGCGGTATCTCCGCGCACCGGCCGCCGTGGGGCAACCTCTACGAGTTCACCTGCGCGATGACCGTCGTCGCCGCGCTGCTCTTCGTGGGCCTGCTGACGGCGGGCAAGGACGTCCGCTGGATGGGCCTGCCGGTCACCCTCGGCGCGGTGCTCGGCCTCGGCATCGCGGTCGCGGTCTTCTACACCGACTCCGAGCAGCTGGTCCCCGCGCTGCACTCCTACTGGCTCTGGATCCACGTCTCCGGCGCGATGGTCTGCGGCGGCGCGCTCTACGCGGGCGCGGTCGCGGCGGTGCTGTTCTACGCGAAGGACGTCTACGAGCAGCGCAAGGGGCAGGAGCTGATCAAGGGCGGCTGGTGGTCGGACGTCTTCGACCGGCTCCCGGCCGCGGCGACGCTCGACAAGTGGTCCTACCGGATCAACGCCTTCGTCTTCCCGCTGTGGACCTTCACCATCATCGCGGGCGCGATCTGGGCCGAGGCGGCCTGGGGCCACTACTGGGAGTGGGACCCGACCGAGACCTGGGCGTTCATCACCTGGGTCGCCTACGCCTGCTACCTGCACGCGCGGGCCACGGCCGGCTGGAAGGGCCGCAAGGCGGCGGTGCTCGCGTTCGTCGCCTTCGCCTGCTACCTGTTCAACGCCTACGGCGTGAGCATCTTCATCAACGGCAAGCACTCCTACGCGGGCGTCTGACGCCGGAGCGGACACGGCACCCTGACGGGGGCGCGAGGCATAAGGCCTCGCGCCCCTGTTTCGTCCCTGTCACTCGCACCAGGCAGAATGCGGCCGACGGCTCCACGTCATCTGCTCCACCTTCTGCACTGATTCACGCCATCCACCCTGGGAGGACGGCCATGACCGCGATCGACGCGTTCGGCACTGACCCGCTCGGTACTGACCCTTTCGGTACCGCAGCCCTGCGCCGACGCGTCCTCGACGCGTGGGCCGCCGCCCCTGCCAGGTTCCGTGAGGACGCCAACGCCGAGGAGGAGCTGGCCCTCGGCGGCTACCGCGACCGGCTGATCGTCGAACTCGCGCAGAACGCCGCCGACGCCGCCCGCCGGGCCGGCGTGACCGGCCGGCTGCGGCTGACCCTGCGCGACGGCGTCCTCGGCGCGGCCAACACCGGCGCGCACCTGGACGCCGAGGGCGTCGAGTCGCTCTCCACGCTGCGGGCGTCCTCCAAGCGCGACGACCGCGACGCGGGCTCCGTCGGCCGCTTCGGCGTCGGCTTCGCCGCGGTGCTCGCGGTCAGCGACGAGCCGAGCGTCATCGGCGTCCCCGGCGGCGTGCGCTGGTCGCTCAGCGAGGCGCAGGCGCTGGCTGCGGAGGCCGCCTCAGGCGCCGGCTCAGGCACCGCTTCCGGGCTCGCCGAGGAGCTGCGCCGCCGTGACGGTCACGTCCCGCTGCTCCGCCTGCCGCTGCCCGCCGAGGGCACCCCGCCCGCCGGCTACGACACCGTCGTGCTGCTGCCGCTCCGTGACGCCGCCGCCGAGGATCTGACCCGCCGCCTGCTGGAGGACACCGACGACGCGCTGCTGCTGGCGCTGCCGGGCCTGGCCGAGGTCGTCATCGAGACGGACGGTGCCGTCCGCACGCTCGCCCGCCGCGCCGCCACCGCGACGGAGGCCGAGGACGGCCCCGCCGAGGTGGTGATCGCCGACGACGACGCCGAGACGCGCTGGCAGGTCGTCAGCGCGGACGGCCCGCTCGACGCGGCCCTGCTCGCCGACCGCACGGTCGAGGAGCGCCACCGCCCCTACTGGTCCGTCACCTGGGCCGTCCCGGTCGACGACGCGGGCGACCCGCTGCGCGTCCGCACCGCCGCCTACCTGCACGCGCCCACGCCCAGCGACGAGCCGCTCGGCCTGCCCGCACTGCTGATCGCGAGCTTCCCGCTCGACTCGACGCGCCGCCACGTCGCGCCGGGACCGCTCACCGACTTCCTGGTCGAGCAGGCCGCCGACGCCTACGTCGAGTTGGTCCGCCGTCGCGGCGTCAGCCTCGGCTCGCTCCGGCTGGTCCCGGCTCCGCTCGGCAAGGGCGAGTTGGACGCCAAGCTGCGTCGCGCGATCCTGGCCCGGCTGCCGGAGACGCCGTTCTTGCCCCTCGCCGTGGACGAGGAGGAGGGCGAGACCGCCCTGCGTCCGCGCGACGCCGTGCTGCTGGAGGGCGCCGACGCCGAGATCGTCCGCGCGCTCGCCGCCGTGCTGCCGGGCCTGCTGCCCGCCGGTCTCGAACGTCGCCAGGAGCTGCGCGCGCTGGAGGTGCGCCGGGTCGCGCTGGCCGAGACGGTCGACCAGCTCGCCAACCTGGACCGCGCGCCCGAGTGGTGGCGCAACCTCTACGGCTCGCTCGCAGCCGCCGACCCGGAGGCGCTCGGCGCGCTGCCGGTGCCGCTCGCCGACGGGCGGATCGTGCGCGGCCCGCGCCGCGTGCTGATCCCGATGGGACTGTCGGACTCCGACGCCCAGGTCAGCGCCGACGATCTGGCGGTCCTCGGGCTCCGTCTGGCCCACCCGGATGCCGCCCACGCGCTGCTGGAGAAGCTCGGCGCGGGCCTCGCCACCCCGGCGGGTGTCCTGGAGACGCCGGAGGTCCAGGCCGCTGTCCTCCGTTCCGCCGAGCTCGACGACGAGGACGAGGCGGAGGAGCTGGCCGACGCCGTGCTGCGTCTGGTCCGGGCCGCCGTGGCGGACGGGTCGATGACGGAGGGTCAGTACCCGTGGCTGGCCCGCCTCGCGCTGCTCGACGAGGACGGCGGGCCGACCCCTGCCGGTGAACTCGTGCTGCCGGGCAGCGCGTTGGCCGCCGTCGTGCAGGAGGAGGACGCGGTCTTCCTCGACGACGAGCTCGCCGAGCGCTGGGGCCCCGAGGTGCTGCGCGCGGTGGGCGTCGGGCACACGCTCGGCCTGCTACACGCCGAGGAGGCCGTCCTCGACCCGGACGACCTGGAGCGCTTCGACCCGACCGCCCCCGCCGACCGCGCTCTCGGCGGCGAGCCCCTCTCGCTGCTGGACGAGGCCCCCGACGGCCTGGCCGAGTGGGCCGATGAGGTCACCGAGCGGTTCCACTCGGGCGACCTGCCGTTCGCCGTCCCGCCGGTCGCGGCCGAACTGCTCGCCGTCCGCGACCTGGACCTCGTCGACGACGAAGCCTGGCCGCAGGCGCTCGCCCTGCTCTCCGCGCCGCCGCTGCGCGCCGCCGTCGTCGACAAGATCCGCCTGCTGCTGCCGGACGGCGGCACCGCCGAGGTCGTCCCCTACGCGGCCTGGTGGCTGCGCGACCACCCGGTCCTCGACGGCCGCGCCCCCGCCGGGCTGCGCGCCGCCGGCGGCGACCGGCTGCTGCGCGGCCTCTACGACGAGGCGCGGACGACGCTCGACGAGGTCTTCCTGCACGCCCTCGGCGTCCGCACCACGCTGGCCGCGCTGCTCACCGAGCCCGACGGCCCGGACGACGTGCTGGAGCGCCTCACCGACGCCGAGCGAGCCGTGACCCACCGTCAGCTGCACGGCCTCTACACCGCCCTGGCCTCGGTCGCGCTGGAGCGGATCGCCCTGCCCGACGAGGTCCGCGCCCTACCCCCGCTGGACCCGGCGACGCACCGCCGCCCCGCCCACACCGTCATCGTGGACGTCGCCGACGCTGTGATCGCGGACGCCCCTGACCTGGTGCAGCTGCTGGACGACTTCCCGCTCATCACCGTCGCCCCGGCGCTCGCCCCCGCGCTGGCCGAGCGGCTGCACGTCTCGCTCGCCAGCGAGATCGCGGGCGGCCGGGTGCTGACCGAGGGCGCCGTGCGCCGCGTCCCCGCCGAGGTGCGCGAGCTGCTTCCCGGCTGCCCTGCGGTCTACGAGGAGCACGAGGAACTGCTCGTCGTCGGCCCCGAGGGCGAGGAGGCCGCCGTCGACTGGCGCTGGGACGCGGCCACCGAGGCTCCGGTCCCGGGAGAGGGCGAGGACGAGGTAGCGGAGCCCGACGAGTTCGCGCCGGTCGTCCCCTTCGGCACGCTGCACGCCGCGACGCCGGAGGGCCTGGCCGCCGGCCTGGCCTGGGCGGCGGGCGCGTGGTCGCGCCGCTTCGAGGTGCTCGCCCTGCTCGGCGACCCCGACCGCGCCTACGAGCTCTCGGCGGCGCGGGACTTCGAGGGGTAGGGGACCTGCTTTCCGCCCCTGCCTCAGTGCCTCAGCCCTGGCGGGAGAACCGCCGGGGCTGGGGCAGGCCATGGTTGATCCAGCGCCAGACGATCTCCAGCAGCACGCCCGCCGCCACGGCGATCCCCACGCCGGTGAGCGGGTCGCGCAGGCCGACCAGATGCAGCTGGAAGAAGTGCTGCGCCCACGGCACGACCATCACCAGCAGGAATCCGAGCGCCATCAGCACGACCAGGAGCAGCTTCCAGAGCGCGAACGGCCTCGCGATGATCGCCAGCACCCAGAGTGCGACGATGAACAGCGTCAACGTCGCGGTGCTGGTGTCCGCCACCTCCCCGGTGGCGTGGTTGGCGCGGGCCAGCATGTACGCGGTGAACGCCGCCGTCCCCGCGATCACGCCTGCGGGCACCGCGAAGCGCAGCACCCGCCGGACGAAGCCGGGCCGGGCGCGCTCGTTGTTGGGCGCGAGCGCGAGGAAGAACGCCGGGATGCCGATCGTCAGCGCGCTGAGCACGGTGGAGTGTCGCGGCAGGAACGGGTAGGGGACGCGGCAGATGATCGTCGCGAGCGCCAGGAACACCGCGTAGACGGTCTTGACCAGGAACAGGTTGGCGACCCGCTCGATGTTGCCGATCACCCGGCGGCCCTCGGCGACGACGAGGGGGAGGGTGGAGAAGCGGTTGTCCAGCAGCACGATCTGCGCGACGGCGCGCGTCGCCTCGCTGCCCGAGCCCATCGCCACGCCGATGTCGGCGTCCTTGAGCGCGAGCACGTCGTTGACGCCGTCGCCGGTCATCGCGACATGGTGGCCGCGCGACTGCAGCGCGGCCACCATGTCGCGCTTCTGCTGCGGGGTGACCCGGCCGAAGACGGAGTGCGCCTCGACGGCGTCGGCGAGTTCGGCGAACTGGGCGGCGTTCGCGTCCGTGGCCGCAGCGTCGGGCTCGGGCTCGGGGTCGGCGGTCGTGGCAGTCGTGGCGCTCGCCGTGGTCGTAGCGGTCGCGGTCGTGGTTGCGGTGATCGCCGTGGCCGCCGGTGCTGTCGCCGCCACCGCCACCGCCACCGGCTTGGGCAGTTGCCGCGCGTCCATCGGGTTCTGCGCTCCCGGCAGGCCGAGCGAGCCGGCCACCGCGCCGACCGACAGCGCGTTGTCGCCGGAGATGACCTTCGCCGCGACGTTCTGCCGCTCGAAGTAACGCAGCGTCTCCGCCGCGTCCGGCCGCACCCGCTGCCGCAGCACCACCAGCGCCTGCGGGGCGAGACCTGCCGCCGGGTCGGGCGCGTCCAGCGGCGTCGGCGTCCGGGCCAGCAGCAGCACGCGCAGGCCCTGCGAGCCGAGCGCGTCCGCGTCGACGAGGGCGGGGTGCCCGACGGGCAGCAGCACGTCCGGCGCGCCGAGCAGCCAGGTCGCGACCTCGCCCTGGGCGTCCTTGAGCTCCGCCCCCGACCACTTGCGCGCGGAGGAGAACGCCGCCGCCTGCTGCACCCGCCAGCCGTCGGGGGAGGGGTAGGCGTCGATGATCGCCTGCAGGCTCGCGTTCGGGCGGGCGTCGGCGGTGCCGAGTGCGCCGAGCGCGTGCTCGGCACGGTCGAGGGGCGCGCCGTCGAGCGGCTGGACCTTCTCGACGTCCATGCCGCCCTCGGTGAGCGTCCCGGTCTTGTCCAGGCAGACCGTGTCGACCCGGGCCAGCCCCTCGATGGCGGGCAGCTCCTGGACGAGACACTGCCGACGCCCCAGCCGGACCACACCGATGGCGAAGGCGACGGAAGTGAGCAGCACCAGACCCTCGGGGACCATCGGCACGATCCCGGCCACCATGCGCCGGATCGCCTCGGGGAAGTTGCTGCGGGAGACGTAGAGCTGGCTGATCACCAGGCCGATCGCGGTCGGGATCAGCAGGTAGGTGATGAAGCGCAGGATGGTGTTGATGCCGCTGCGCAGCTCGGAGTGGACCAGCGTGAACCGGCTCGCCTCCTCGGCGAGCTGCGCGGCGTACGCCTCGCGGCCGACCTTCGTGGTCGTGAACGCGCCGCTGCCCGCGACGACGAAGCTGCCGGAGAGGACCGGGTCGCCCAGGTGCTTGATGACCGGGTCGGCCTCACCGGTGAGCAGCGACTCGTCGATCTCCAGGCCCTCGGCTTCGGCCACCGCGCCGTCGACCGTGATCTTGTCGCCGGAGCCCAGCTCCACCAGGTCGCCGAGGACGATCTCGCTGTTGCTCAGTTCGAGCGTGCGGCCCCCGCGCCGGACCCGGGGCTTGGCCTCGCCGATCACGGCCAGATTGTCCAGGGTCTTCTTGGCGCGCAGCTCCTGGATGATCCCGATGCCGGTGTTGGCGACGATGATGAAGCCGAAGAGCCCGTCCTGGATCGGCCCCACCGTCATGATCACCACGAAGAGGGTGCCGATGATGGCGTTGAAGCGGGTGAAGACGTTCGTCCGCACGATCTCCTGCGTGGACCGGCTGGAGCGGACCGGTACGTCGTTCACCTCGCCTCTGGCGACACGCTCCGCCACCTCGGCGTCGCTGAGTCCGGAGAGCGAGGGGAGCGTGCTGGTCATACGGCCGACCCTAGGCGGGGGTGTCTCCCGACGCCTGCTGGGCGCGCCGCTCCTCGGCCTCCTGGATCGCCGCTGCTCGGTCGGCCGCCGCCTGGATCGCCCGACGCCGACCGCGGCAGTACCAGATGCCGATCAGGCCCAGTCCGAATCCGGCCAGGCAGATCCACGGCCAGTTGCCGCGGCCGTGCGCGGCGAGGGAGCTGTGGAAGGGGATCAGCACCAGGAAGCCGATCAGCCAGAGCACGGTCCCGCCGGTGACGATGGCGACGTCGTTCGCCTCCATGGGCGGCGCGGAGGGCAGCTTGGCTGTCTTCTTCACGAGGCTCGGCATCTTCACAGTTCACGAGCGTACAGCGCGGGGTTTTGCGGGCCTGTTCGCTGCTTGCGTTGGATGTTCGCACAGTCTACGCGCGCAGATGGCCAAAACATTTTGTTTATTTGATACTGGACGCGATCGAACTCATGGCTGGATCCAGTGCGTCGAAGCGACCGGTATTCAGCCTCCTGTGTTAGTCGCTCGAATCGTGACTGCCGGACCGATCGACCCACCGCCCGAACGCTCCGCGCTAGGAACCGCTCCATGACCTCGTCGGCCACCGCCATGACCGCGCCCGCTGACCCCGGATCCCAGCCGCCCGGCGGCGCGCTGGACCGCTTCTTCAAGATCTCCGAGCGCGGCTCCAGCTTCGGCCGCGAGATCCGCGGCGGCGCTGCCACCTTCTTCGCGATGGCCTACATCATCGTGCTGAACCCGATCATCCTGTCCTCTGCGACGGACAAATTCGGCCATCACCTGAGCACCGGCCAGCTGGTCACCGCGACGGTCATCACCGCGGCCTTCACCACGCTGCTGATGGGCGTCTTCGCCAACGTCCCGATCGCGCTGGCGGCCGGCCTCGGCGTCAACAGCGTCGTCGCGCTGCAGCTCGCGCCGAAGATGAGCTGGCCGGACGCGATGGGCATGGTGGTCCTGGCCGGCCTCGCGATCATGGTTCTGGTGGCCACCGGCCTGCGCGAGCGCGTCATGGCGGCGGTCCCGCTGAGCCTGCGCAAGGCGATCGCCATCGGCATCGGCCTCTTCATCGCGCTGATCGGCATGGTCGACGGCGGCTTCGTCACGCGTATCCCCGACGCCGCGCACACGACGGTCCCGCTTCAGCTCGGCGGCAACGGGCACCTGACCGGCTGGCCGGTGCTGATCTTCGTCGTCGGCGTGCTGCTGACCCTGGTGCTGATGGTCCGCAAGGTCCCGGGCGCGATCCTGATCTCGATCGTGGTCGCGACGGTATTCGCGATGATCGTGGACAAGGTCGCCAAGATCCCCGCCGAGAGCTGGGGCCTGACCGTCCCCGCCCTGCCGAGCCACGTGGTCGCCACGCCGGACTTCGGCTTGATCGGCAAGGTCAGCCTCTTCGGCGGCTTCAGCCAGGTGGGTGTGCTGACGGGCGTTCTCTTCGTCTTCACGGTGCTGCTGTCGTGCTTCTTCGACGCCATGGGTACCGTGCTGGGCGTCTCCGAGGAGGCGCACCTGCTGGACGCCGAGGGCAACCTGCCGGGCATGAACAAGGTCCTGATGATCGACGGCATCGCGACCCTCACCGGCGGCGCGACCTCCAGCTCGGCCGGCACCTGCTTCGCCGAGTCGACGACGGGCGTGGGCGAAGGCGCGCGGACGGGTCTGGCCAGCGTGGTCACCGGCCTCTTCTTCACCGCGGCGCTCTTCCTCACCCCGCTGGCGACCATGGTCCCGACCCAGGCGGCCACCCCAGCGCTGGTGGTGGTCGGCTTCCTGATCATGGCGAGCGGCATCCGCGAGATCGACTGGTCCGACTTCACGATCGCCGTCCCGGCGTTCCTGACGATGATCATCATGCCGTTCACGTACAGCATCACGAACGGGATCGGCATCGGGTTCATCGTCTTCTGCGTGCTGCGCCTGGCGGCGGGCCGTGGCCGCGAGGTACCGGTCCCGCTGTACGCGGTGGCGGCGGTCTTCGCGTTCTACTACCTGATGCCGGCGCTGGGTCTGGGGCAGTGAGCTAGCGGCTGGGACGGGCGGCGGATCTCGACGGGTCCGCCGCCTTTGGCGTTCCACGCCCGGGAGCGCAAGGCTGACGCGGATCGCGGACTTGGGTGCACCCCTCCGCAGGGCGGTTCCGCGCCACCCGGCATCTCATTGAGGCCTGACGTTGTGGTTCAGGTGGAACACGTTCTCCGGGTCGTACTGCCGCTTCACCGCAGCCAAGCGCTCGTAGTTGGCCCGGCCGAAGCCCGCCACGACGCGTTCCTGGCCCTCGTGGCCGATGAAGTTGAGGTAGACCGCGCCGGTCGACCACGGCCTGAGCTCGGCCCGCGTCTCCTGCACCCACCGCCGGCCACGCTCGTCGTCGGTGGCGTCGGACCACATGCCGTACGGGTGCACGACCCACGAGGCGGTTCGCCAAGGGACGGGGTAGTCGGCTCGGCCCCGCGACACGGCGCCGCCCTGGGGGAGCAGGTACAGCTGCGACGGCGAGGGTGTGATCATCTGATCGGCGCGTTCGCAGAAGCGTTTCAGGACCTCGTCCGGCACAGCGTCGAGATACTCCGCTGACCAGTAGTTCCGGAAGCCCGGCGGGTCGTCCAGCGCGCACTGGAAGTCGGCGTACGGCAGCTCTGCCATCTCCGCACATGCGTGGCCGAGCTCGAGCATCGGCCGGAACACCTCCCTCGCAGCCTCCTCCCCGCCTACGTACGTGAGCAGGACTCCGCAGGCGAGGTGACCGACCAGGGACTCGGGGACGAAGTCCTCGGGCGGCGCTGTGCAGAAGAGGAAACCGCCGCCGACCTCGTCCGGGGCGGTCGCCATGAAGTCGCGGTAGGCCCGCCCGACGTCGAACCCTGCGGCGGGCTCCCAGAGCAGCAGCGCGAAGGTGATCGTCGATACCGGGTGCAGCCGGAAGGTGAACTCGGTGACGACCCCGAAGTTTCCGCCGCCGCCGTGCAGCGCCCAGAAGAGCTCCGGGTTCTCGTCCTCGGCGGCGCGGAGTGTGCTGCCGTCCGCGGTCACCAGCGTGACCGACAGCAGGTTGTCGCAGGTGAGCCCGAAGGTGCGCTCCAGCCAACCCGACCCGCCGCCGAGCGTCAGTCCGGCCAGACCTGTCGTGGAGACCCGGCCGCCGGTGCACGCCAGCGCGTACGGCTGGGTGGCGCGGTCGAAGTCGCCCATGGTCGTGCCGCCGCCGGCTCGTGCGGTCCGAGCAGCCGGGTCGACCGACACCGAGTTCATCCGCCGCAGGTCGATGACGATCCCGCCCTCGGTGATCGCCATCCCCGCGACGCTGTGGCCGCCGCCCCGTACGGCGATCTCCAGCCCGTGCTCGCGCCCGAAGCGGATGGCTCTGGCGATGTCCGGTGGTCCGGCGCACTGAGCGATGACGGCCGGCCTGCGGTCGATCGCCGCGTTGAAGACGGTCCGTGCGTCGTCGTACCCGGGATCCTCCGGAAGGATCAGTGCCCCGTCGAATCCGGCGCCGAGGTCGGCGAGCGCCGCGTCGCTGACGCCGTCCGATTCCATGGCCGCATCCTTTCGGGCGCCGGCTACCGTCTCTTCAGTCAACCACTCGCTCGCGCTCTGGGCGCGGGCAGCAGCCGTACGCGGCGGAGTGCGTGATGGCGGCACCGGCGTCGGCCGCCTTGACGAATCCGGTCGCCTGCGGGGCGGGGATGCCACCAGAATGCCGCGTCACCGATCACGCAACGCCCTCGCGGGGGCGTCCACCGCGACGCTGACGCGGAGTGGCGTTCCGCGCGGTATCCATTTTCTTTAGCAAAGGTAATGAGCTAAGGTAACCATCATGCCTGAGTTGCCCGAGCACGACGACGCAGCGGTTGCCACGCTGCGCTCCGCCGTGATGCGGCTCGCTCGGCGGTTGCGCAATCAGCGGGTGGAGGAGTCCCTCACGCCCACCGAGATGCAGGTCCTGGCCACGCTCGCCCGTTGCGGCAGCGCCACACCGGGAGAGCTCGCCAAGCGCGAGCACGTGCAGCCGCCGTCGATGACGCGGATCATCGCGATGCTGGAGGAAAAGGGTCTGGTGCGGCGGGAGCCGCACCCGCAGGACCGCCGGCAGGTGGTCGTCAGCAGTACCGAGCAGGCCGAGAGCATTCTCGACCAGAGCCGGGCCAAGCGTGACGCCTGGCTCGCCGAACTCGCGTCCGGTCTGACCGAGGAGGAGTGGGCCGTGCTGCGCGCGGCCGCGCCCGTCCTCGAACGACTGGCCCAGCTCTAGACCCGTACTGCGCCCGTCCCGCGCAACTGAGGCATGCGGAGGAGAGAAGAGAAAGACAACCGCACAGGGGACGCAAGCTTTTGCATTCGTCGCACGGAGAGCCAGAGACCACCGAAGCCCAGACGATCGACCGCACCAACCACAGCATCAACAACAACCGAATAGCCACTTCCGCGAAGAAGAGGACCGGCCGACGGGGCGGCATGTTCTCCGCGCTGCACAACCGCAACTACCGCTACTTCTTCGCCGGCCAGGTCGTCTCCAACTCGGGGACGTGGATCCAGCGCATCGCGCAGGACTGGCTGGTGCTCAGCCTGACCGGCAGCACGCTCGCGGTGGGCGTCACCACCGCCATGCAGTTCCTGCCTGTGCTGCTCTTCGGCCTCTTCGGCGGCGTGATCGCCGACCGTTTCCCGAAGCGGCAGCTGCTGATGTTCACCCAGGGTGCGATGGGTCTGCTCGCCGCAGGACTTGCCGTGCTGACGCTGGCCGGGGTCGTGCGAGCGGAGCAGATCTACATCTTCGCCTTCCTGCTGGGGCTGGTGACCGTCGTCGACAATCCGGCCCGGCAGACCTTCGTCGTCGAGATGGTCGGCAAGTCCGACCTCGCCAACGCGGTCAGCCTCAACTCGGCCAACTTCCAGACGGCACGGCTCATCGGACCGGCCGTCGCAGGCGGCCTGATGGCCGCTGTCGGCGCGGGCTGGGCATTCGCCGTCAACGCCCTGTCGTTCGGGGCCGTGATCCTCGGCCTGATGGCCATGCGCACCAGCGAGCTGCGCCGCACACCACAACTGCCGCGCGAAAAGGGCCAGCTGAGGGAGGGTCTGCGCTACGTCGCCGAACGCCCGGACCTGATCTGGCCGATCGTGCTGATCGGCTTCATCGGCACCTTCGGCTTCAACTTTCCGACGGTGCTCTCGGGGTTCGCGTACTCGGTCTTCCATGTCGGTCCTGGGTTGTACGGTCTGCTCAACACCGCTCTGGCGGTGGGTTCGCTGGTGGGAGCACTCCTGGCGGCGAAGCGGAGCCGTCCGCGCCTGCGGCTGCTGGTCGCGGCGGCACTGGGCTTCGGTCTGCTCGAGGCCGGTGCGGGTCTCGCGCCCAGCTACTGGACCTTCGCCGCGCTGCTGACGCTGGTCGGCCTGCTCGGCCTCACCTTCAACACCGCAGCGAACGCGCTCGTCCAGCTCCGTACGGCACCGGAGATGCGGGGGCGAGTGATGAGCCTGTTCATGATGGTCTTCGCGGGCGGAACGCCGCTGGGCGCACCGCTGGTCGGCTGGCTGACGCAGCAGTACGGCCCCCGCGTGGGCCTGTTGGCGTGCGGACTGGTCTCGGCGGTGGCGGCCGGCCTGGTGGGACTGGTGCTGGCGCGGATCGGGAACCTGCGCCTGCGGCTGGATCTGCTGCACGGGTTCGGGCAGCAGGGACATGTGGTGGCGCTGGTGCCGCGATGACAGCATCAATTGGGGTCTGAGCTGGGGTTTTTCACTCTTGTGGGTGATGGTTTGGGCTTGGCGTGGGGCTGTTTGGGTGTCACAATTGTTCTATGGACGCCTCGATGTTCGGGGGCGGGTGTGAAGACGGAGATGCGTCCATGGGTGAGGGCTGTTCTGGCCCCTCGCTCGGGGATGTGTTCCGTGCGGACCCGCTGACCCCCAAGTCTTCCCGCCAGGCCCGCGCTTGTGCGGAGCCCCTCCGTACCCTGCCCGCTTCCGCACTCTCGTTCCTTGCTGCTCTGGCGGCGGAGGACGACGAGGTGCTGCACGCGGCCGGAGCCCGGTTCCAGTCCGAGCAACTCCTTGCCTTGGTGCGGTTCGAGGAAATGGTCGGCGCGGAGTTGGCGCGCCGCCTGGCGGTGTTCGACCGCACCGGCGGCGCCACCGCCGTCCGGTCCCGCAGCACGAAGGGCTTCCTCCGCACCCACGGGCAGCTCGCGGAAAAGCACGCGAACCACCTGGTCGGCCGGGCCCGGGACCTGGACAAGCTCCGCAGCGTCCGCACCGCCCTCGCGTCCGGTGAGCTGTCCTCCAGCCAGGTCGAGGTCATCGCGAGGGAGATCGCCCCGGTCGAGGACCCCCAGGCCCGCCGGCAGGCCGAGGAACTCCTCATCGCCCAGGCCAAGGTCCTGCACCTCGCGGGGCTGCGGACGGCCGCCCAGCAGGTCCACGCCCACCTCGTCGCCGAGGAAGACCCCAAGAACGAGGACGTTCCCGCGAGCTTCCAGTCCTGGGCGAAGCTGTCCCCGACCGGCACCTCGGACGACCCGTTCTGGGTCCTGTCCGGTGAACTGTCGCCGGTGGTGGGGGAGAAGCTCCGCGTCGCCCTCGAGGCCGCCATGGGCGCTCCCGTCGACGGGGACCCGCGCACCCACGCGGAGCGGATGGGCGACGCCATCGAGACCGTCGCCGACCTCGCGCTCGGATCGGACAAGCTCCCCACCACGGGCGGTCAGCGTCCGCACCTCACGCTCATCGCGGACCTCGACGCCCTGCGGAACACCTGCCCCACCCACCCCACCCTCGACCACACCGAGTCCGAGGACGACGAGCCCGAAGAGGGTGAGGATGACCTGTCGGGGCTGCTGCGCCCTCGGGTGGCGGCGACCACGACCCGGGGCTACCAGCTCCCCGCCTGGCAGGCCCGAAAGGAAGCCTGCGACTGTCAGCTCCGCGTCATCCTGACGCGCGGCCAGGACAAGCCCGTCTCCATCGGCCGCGCCACCCGCACCGTCCCCGCCCACCTGCGCGACGCGGTCATCGCCCGGGACCGGCACTGCGTCTGGCCCGGCTGCACCCGCCCCCCGACCTGGTGCGAAGCACACCACCTGACCCACTGGGCCGACGGCGGCACCACCAGCCTCGACAACCTCGCCCTCCTGTGCGGCGAACACCACACCGACCTCCACCAAACCGGCTGGGAACTCGAAATGATCAACGGCCAACCCCAAGCCGTCCCACCACCCGACACCCCACCACCCCCCAACACCAGATACCCCCGATAACGAGCCAGCGCGCCGACGAGCCGCCCCACCAGGCGGCCCACCGGCACGCCCACACGCATGTACGCGCATGCGCGCAGGCTCTGCGCCGCTACTTCAGGCGCATGGCGAAGAGCATCCCGGGCCAGTCCGGTCGGCCTTCCCTCGGGACCACGAACGGCTCGACCTCCACGAAGCCCTGCGTCGCGTACCAGGCCTTCAGCCGGCCGTCGTCGCCTGCGAAACAGTCGACTCGCACGAGGCCCAGGCCGCGTCGGTGGGCCTCTGCCACCGCTTCCGCGATCAGGAATCCGCCCACGTCGCGACCCTTGAACGCGCGCGACGTCGCCAGCAGATTGATGAACAGCTCGGGCTCGCCCGCAGGGGGGAAGTAGTCGGCGGCGCCGGTCTCGGAGACGGAGAGGACGCCCGCGATCTCGTCAGTCGCAGTCACCGCCACCCGCAGCTCGGCGCGGTCGATGCGGCTCCGGATGCGCTCCACCAGCGCTGGATTCGTGGACCAGGACTCGGTCCCCCACTGCGCCACACGGCCCAGGCCGATGAGCCAGTCCATGATGCCGTCCATGACGGCGAGCACACGCGGGGCGTCCTCGGAGGTCGCCAGTCGGACATGGAGTTCGGGATCGGCGGTGTTCGTCATGTGATCATTTCTATCGGATCAAGGCGTCCGACTGGTGGGCACTCACGTGGACGCGCATTCCGTTCGACGGGGCTTGTCGGAGAGACTGCCGGGATGAGACTCTTCCTCGCCGTCGTGCCGCCCGAGTCGGCGATCCAGGAACTGGATGCCGCCGTGCGACCGCTGCGCTCGCTCCCGCAGGGGACGGGGTTGCGCTGGACGGGGCTGGAGTCGTGGCACCTGACGCTGGCATTCCTCGGACAGGTGGACACCGAGCAACTGTCCGCGCTCGAGCCCGGGCTGGCGCACGTCGCGCATGAGCATCCGGCGCACCGGCTCCGGCTCGCCGGTGCGGGGCGGTTCGGTGACCGCGCGCTGTGGGCGGGTGTCTCGGGGGACACGCTCGCGCTGCGCAAGCTCGCCGAGGACGTGGCGGACGCGGCGCGGCGCAGCGGGATAGCGGTGGACGACCGGCTCTTCCGTGCGCATCTCACCCTCGCGCGCAGCGGCACGGCCCGTGCGGACCTGAGGGCACTGGCGGCGGCGCTCGCGGACTTCCAAGGCGCGGAGTGGACGGCGGGGACGCTCTGCCTGATGCGTAGCTACCTCGGTGCCGGGCCCGCGCACTACGAGGCAGTTGCGGAGTGGTCTCTCACCGCCGAGGGCTGATCCCTGCGCCTCACCTCACACGGACGCGGCGGCCGGTTCCGCGTCGCCCGCGGTTGCCATAACCGTAGCCAGGGCTGGAGCTATGGCCGGAGCTGTGGCCGGAGCCACGAGCGTGTCCGCGGGTGGGGTCAGCCACTTCCGGCAGGCGACAAGGAGCACAGCGCCGAAGACGATGCCGGCGCAGGCGATCAGCGCTGCCGCTCGCAGCGAACCGCCGACGACCGCGCCGGACGCGGCGGACCCGAGCGCATTGCCCGTGGAGAAGACGGTGACCAGCCACGCGAAGGCCTCCGTCGTGGTTCCGGTCGGGGCGAGTTCCGCGATGAGCACGAATGCCGCCGCCAGCAGCGGGGCGAGACCGAGACCGGACACGGTCGCGGCCGCGCTCATGCCCAATGGGCCGGGGACGGCGAGGAGCGGGAGGTAGCAGGCGGCCATGCCGGCCGCGAGTGCCCAGGTGCGGGTGGAGGTGGGGGCCTTCCAGCGGACCGCGCCGTAGGCGAGGGCGCCGAGCAGTCCTGCGAAGGCGGCGAGTGCGAGCAGGAGTCCGGCTCCGCCCGGGAGGCCCGGGTGCTCCTGGGCGTAGGCGACGAAGAGGATGTTCTGGCCGCCGACGGACCAGCCGGTCCCGGCGAAGGCGAGCAGGAGCAGCACCAGACCGCGCGAGCGCAGCGGCCCGAGCCAGTGCCGACGCGGATGGCCGGACGCGACCTCGGCTCCTGCCTCAGCCCCTGCCTCGGCCCCTGCCTCGCCCCCCGCCTCGCCCGAAGCGGAGGCCGACGCCCCCGCCGACGCCACCTCCACCGCCACCGCCGACGCCGACCGCCAGGCCGGCGCGGGGGCGGAGGTCGCGACGACCAGCGTGCCGGCGATGCCCAGTCCGGCCGCCAGCCACAGCGCGGCGCTCGGTGAGCCGAAGGCGGCGATGCCCGCCACCAGCAGTGGTCCGGCGACGTAGAGGATCTGCTGGGACGCGGAGTCCAGCGCATAGGCCGTCTCCAACTGTTCTTCCGCGACGATGTCCGGCCAGAGCGCGCGGAGGCAGGGCTCCAGCGGCGGCATGGCGACACCGGCCAGGGCCGCGCCGGTCACCGCCATCGCGGCCGAACGCGGGTCGAGGGCGAGCAGGACGTAGCCCGTGGCGGCCACGAACGCGGAGGCGAGCAGCACGCGCGGTTGGCCGAGCCGGTCGACGGCGCGGCCGAGGACCGGGCCGCCGATGGCCGCGCTGATGGCGTAGGCGGCGGTGGTCAGGCCGATCTGGGCGTAGGACGCTCCCGCGCCGCGCAGCGCGAGCGCGATGGCGACGACCGTCATGCCGGCGGGGAGGCGTCCGGTCAGGGTGCCGGACAGGAGGCGGGCGACGACGGGGGCGCGCAGCACGGAGAGATAGCCCATGGATAACCAAGTTATACGTATAACTTGAATGAGGCAAAGCCGCCGATGAGCCCGTGAGCACTCGGGCAAAGCCGTTAAAAGGCTGTGCGTCAGGGCAGGCCAAAAGGCAGAGGGCCTCGCCCCGGCTGTGCGCCGGGGCAGGCCCTCTTGGGTACTACGTGGACTGCTGGTGACTCAGTTGGAAGTCAGACCTACAGCGGGGTGACGTTCTCGGCCTGCGGGCCCTTCGGGCCCTGGGTGACGTCGAACTCGACGGTCTGGTTCTCCTCCAGCGAGCGGAAGCCGCTCGAGTTGATGGCGGAGTAGTGGACGAAGACATCGGGGCCGCCGCCGTCCTGGGCGATGAAGCCGAAGCCCTTCTCGGCGTTGAACCACTTGACGGTTCCGGTCGCCATACCGTTCTCCTTGCGAGGGACGAAATGGACGCCACACCTCGTGGCATCCGGTCCGCTGCGCTGATCACCCCGCCGTGCCTTCCAGGGACTTCTGTGACAAAGCTCTGAAAATCACAGAAGCCCGCGGTCACATGTGCTCCGCAGGCTTCAGTACTGCATGGGAAATCAAACTGCAACTGCAGAAACCCTAGCACGCAGCCTCGCCCCCGGCCAGGGATGATCGTCAGGCGGGTCTACTGTTCTTCGGGTGGACACCCAACACCCGCACATGCAAGACCTGCACCTGCAAGAGCGCCAGCAGCGGCCACGCGTGGGACACATCCAGTTCCTCAACTGCCTCCCGCTATACTGGGGGCTGGCCCGCACCGGCAGCCTCATCGATCTGGACCTCACCAAGGACAATCCGGACGCACTCAACGACGCCCTCGTCGACGGGCGGCTCGACATCGGGCCGATCTCCTGCGTCGAGTACCTGCGCCACGCCGATCAGCTGACCGTGCTCCCGGACATCGCCGTCGGAAGCGACGGGCCGGTGATGTCCTGCGTGATCATCAGCGAGCTGCCGCTCGACGAGCTCGACGGTCGCCGGGTCGCGCTCGGCTCGACGAGCCGGACCTCCGTCCGGCTGGCCCAGCTGCTGCTGGCCGAGCGCTTCGGGGTCACGCCCGACTACTACACCTGCCCGCCGGACCTCGGCGCGATGATGCAGGAGGCCGACGCCGCCGTCCTCATCGGCGACGCCGCGCTCCGCGCGTCCCTGCACGAGGCGCCGCGGCTCGGGCTCCACGTCTACGACCTCGGTGCGATGTGGAAGGAGTGGACCGGGCTGCCGTTCGTCTTCGCCGTCTTCGCCGCCCGCCGCGACTTCCTGGCGCGCGAGCCGGAGACCGTGGCCGAGGTGCACCGCGCGTTCCTCGAGTCCAGGGACCTCTCCATGCAGGAGATCGACAAGGTCTGCGAGCAGACCGCTCGTTGGGAGTCGTTCGACGCGTCCACGCTGCACCGCTATTACGCGGAGGCGCTGGACTTCAGCTTCGGCGAACGGCAGCTCGAGGGAATGCGGGAGTTCGCGTCGCGCATCGGCCTCGCGACGGACGAGATCCGACTGTTCGGAAGCTGATCCGCCGGCCGATCGACCCCGGGGCGACCGGCGGCCGCGGACGGGCCGGGTCAGCCCCGGGGGCTGAATGCCTCTGGCGTACGCTGACGAGGTGACTACGCCTGCCGCAGAGACCCAGCCCGCCGCAGAGACCAAGCTCGCCGCAGAGACCAAGGCCGCTGCAGAGACCGAGCGCGCCGCAGGAACCGAGCCCCTCCAGGCCGTCCTCGACCACGCCGCAGCCGGGGGACGTATCAGCGCCGAGGAGGCGCTGGAGCTGTACCGGCACGCGCCGCTGCACGCGCTCGGCGCAGCCGCGGATGCGGCGCGCCGTCGCCGCTACGCCGGGACCGAGCACATCGCGACGTACATCATCGAGCGGAACATCAACTACACCAACGTCTGCGTGACGGCCTGCAAGTTCTGCGCCTTCTACGCGGCGCCCAAGGACACCGAGAAGGGCTGGTCGCGCGACCTCGACGAGATCCTGCGCCGCTGCGCGGAGACGGTCGAGCTCGGCGGCACCCAGATCATGTTCCAGGGCGGGCACCACCCGGACTACGGGGTCGAGTATTACGAGCGTGCCTTCTCGGCGATCAAGAAGGACTTCCCGCAGCTCGTGATCCACTCCCTCGGCGCCTCCGAGGTGGACCACATGGCGCGGATCTCCGGCGTCAGCGCCGAGGAGGCGATCCGTCGGATCCACGCGGCCGGGCTCGACTCCTTCGCCGGAGCTGGTGCGGAGCTGCTGCCCGAGCGGCCGCGGAAGGTGATCGCGCCGCTCAAGGAGTCCGGCGAGCGCTGGCTGGAGATCATGGAACTCGCGCACAACCTGGGCGTCGAGTCGACCTCCACCATGCTGATGGGGACGGGCGAGACCAACGCCGAGCGGATCGAGCACCTGCGCATGATCCGTGACGTGCAGGACCGCACCGGCGGCTTCCGCGCGTTCATCCCCTACACCTACCAGCCGGAGAACAACCATCTGAAGGGCCGCACGCAGGCGACGCTCTTCGAGTACCTCCGGCTGATCGCGGTGGCCCGCCTCTTCCTCGACAACGTCGCGCACATCCAGGGCTCCTGGCTGACCGTCGGCAAGGAGATGGGGCAGCTGTCGCTGCACTACGGCGCGGACGACCTCGGCTCCGTGATGCTGGAGGAGAACGTGGTCTCCTCGGCGGGCGCGAAGCACCGGTCGAACCGGATGGAGCTGATCAACCTGATCCGCGCCGCCGGTCGCGTCCCGGCGCAGCGCGCGACCACCTACGAGCACCTGGTCGTCCATGACGACCCGGCGAACGACCCGGTGGACGACCACGTCTTCTCGCACATCGCCTCGACGGCGATCGAGGGGGGCACGGCCCACCCGGAGCTGAAGCTGCTCAGCCCGACCAACTGACCTGTCGATGCTCACGATTCATGTCGGCGCCCATCCCGACGGCGCTGTCGCGGTCGAGCGTGACCGCGTCGTCGCCGTCGGGGACGTCACGGCGCTGCGCGCCGGCTACCCCGGCGCGCGTGTGCGCGAATGGCCGGGGGAGCTGCGGGCGGGGCTGCTGTGGGAGGGCCCGCTGCCGGACGCGCCAAGCCCGCGCGAGCGCGTGCACGCGCTGCTGCTGCGCGGGGTGACCGCGCTGGCGGCGGGTGCGCTGGACGACGATCCGGCGCTCGGGCAGGCCGCGGCACGGGTCGGGCTCCCCTTCGGGACGCCTGCGCCGCTCGCCGTCGGCGCGCGCGCCGACTTCGCGGTCTTCGCACCAAGCAGGACCGACGCCACCGACGGGACCGACGCCATCGACGCCACCGACAGAACCGACGGGACCGACAGAACCCACAGATCCGACAGAACCCACAGATCCGACCGCGCCTGCCTGGCCACCGTCCTCGCGGGGCGCCTCGTGCACCGTCGTACGTAACGCAGAGGAGAATGAGCGCGTGACCCGAGCCTCCCTGGACAAGCAGCCGCACGAGGTCGCCTCGATGTTCGACGACGTCGCGGCGAAGTACGACCTCACCAACGACGTTCTCTCCCTGGGCCAGACCCGCCTCTGGCGTCGCGAGGTCGCGCGGGCGGTCGACGCCCGGCCCGGTCAACGGGTGCTGGACCTGGCCGCGGGGACGGCGACCTCGTCGATTCCCTTCGCCGAGGCGGGTGCGCAGGTCGTCCCGTGCGACTTCTCGCTCGGCATGCTGCGCGAGGGCAAGCGGCGTCACCCCGAGCTCCCGCTGACGGCGGGGGACGCGACCCGGCTGCCGTTCGCGGACGGCGTCTTCGACGCGGTCACCATCTCCTTCGGGCTGCGGAACGTCCAGGAGACGGACGCCGCGCTGCGCGAGATGCTGCGCGTGACCAAGCCCGGCGGGCGCGTGGTGATCTGCGAGTTCAGCCACCCCTCCTGGCCGCCGTTCCGCACCGTCTACACCGAGTACCTGATGCGCGCGCTGCCCCCGGTGGCCACCGCGGTCAGCAGCAACCCGGACGCCTACGTCTACCTCGCCGACTCCATCCGCGCCTGGCCCGACCAGCCGGCCCTCGCCACCCGCCTCCAGCAGGCCGGATGGCAGCGAGTAGCCTGGCGCAACCTCACGGGCGGCATCGTCGCGCTGCACCGCGGGATCAAGGGATAGGGACTCCGCGGGACGGCACGCACCGCACGTACGGCACGTACGGCATGTCCGGACCCGGAGCAGCCGCTCGGCTTCAAGGGCGTCCGGGCTTCCGGCTGACTGCGGGGCGCAGGCCGATTGTGAGCGGCGGGTTCTCTAGACTCGACCGCATGCCCGCCCCGACGACTCAGGAGCCCAGGTTGAGCGAGAGCACCAGCACCGTGGAGGCCCACGCCGATGTGATCGTCGTCGGCGCCGGCCCGGCCGGGGCGACGACGGCGTACCACCTGGCCCGGTCCGGTCTCGAGGTGCTGCTGCTGGAGAAGTCGCGCTTCCCCCGCGAGAAGGTCTGCGGGGACGGGCTGACGCCGCGCGCCGTGAAGCAGTTGGTCGACATGGGCATCGACGTGTCCGAGGAGAGCGGCTGGCTGCACAACAAGGGCCTGCGCATCATCGGCGGCGGCGTTCGGCTGGAGCTGGACTGGCCGGAGCTGGCGACCTTCCCAGACTACGGGCTGGTGCGCAAGCGCGCCGACTTCGACGAGCTGCTGGCGCGGCAGGCCGAGAAGGCCGGGGCCAAGCTGCACGAGGGCTGCAACGTCACCGGTCCGGTACTGGACGAGCGCACCGGGCGGGTCATCGGCGTGACGGCGAAGCTGGAGGACGGCGGCGCTGCGACATCAAAGGACAAGCGCGTCGTGGAGTTCCGCGCGCCGCTCGTGGTCGCCGCCGACGGCAACTCGACGCGGCTCTCGCTCTCGCTCGGCCTGCACCGGCGTGAGGACCGGCCGATGGGCGTCGCGTACCGGACGTACTTCACCTCGCCCCGCGCGGATGACGACTACCTGGAGTCCTGGCTGGAGCTGTGGGACCGCAGGGACGGGCAGGACAAGCTGCTGCCGGGCTACGGCTGGATCTTCGGCATGGGCGACGGGACCAGCAACGTCGGTCTCGGGCTGCTGAACACCACCAAGTCGTTCAAGGACATCGACTACCGCGAGCTGCTCAAGGTCTGGTGCGCCGGTATGCCCGAGGAGTGGGGCTACACGCCGGAGAACATGACCGAGCCGATCCGCGGCGCGGCGCTGCCGATGGCCTTCAACAGGCAGCCGCACTACAGCCGCGGTTTCATGCTGGTAGGCGACGCGGGCGGCATGGTCAACCCGTTCAACGGTGAGGGCATCGCCTACGCGATGGAGTCGGGCCAGATCGCGGCGGGCGTCGTCGTCCAGGCGCTGGCCCGGACGACCGACCAGGCGCGCGAGCGCGCCCTGGAGGCGTACCCGCGGATCCTCAAGGACGTCTACGGCGGCTACTACTCCCTGGGACGCGCCTTCGTGAAGGCGATCGGCAACCCGCTGGTGATGCGGATGGCCGCGCAGCACGGCCTGACCCACCCGGTGCTGATGAAGTTCGTGCTGAAGCTGCTCGCGAACCTGACCGACCCGCAGGGCGGCGACGCGATGGACCGGATCATCAACGGTCTGGCCAAGGTCGCCCCGAAGGCGTGAATATCGACGGCGTGAGCACGGACGAGTTGAGCACAGGCGAGTTGAGTACCGACGAGTTGAGTACCGACGACGTAGGCGTCACCGAGCCGACCGAGCCGACCGAGCCGGTCGGGGCGCGCGGGGCGCACCGGGCGGCGGAGACGCGGGCCGACCGGCTCCGCGCCTTCGGCGCGCGCTTCGGTCGGCGCTTCGGCGCGCCGCTCGCGCTCTACGGCGCCGTGAAGCTGGTCGGCCTGCTCGTCCTGCTGCGGCTGCTCGCGTATTCGGGGACCTACCGCACCAACACGCCGCGCTACGGCGGCGGCGCGAAGCCCTGGGACGTGCTGGGCTCCTGGGACGGCTGGTGGTACCAGGACGTCGCCGCGCACGGCTACCACCCGGCGCTGACACCGATGGCGCCGCTCGGGCCCTTCACGATGGAGCAGAACTCCATCGCCTTCTTCCCGCTCTACCCGGGGCTGATCCGACTGGTCAGCGAGGTGACCGGGCTCGGGCTCTACGGGGCGGGGATGCTGGTCTCCGTCGTCGCCTCGTTCGTGGCGGCGGCCGGGATCTTCGCGTTGACGGAGCGGCTCACCGGGAGCCGGCGCGCGGGGGTGCTCGCGGCGGGGCTGTGGGCGGTGTTCCCCGCGTCCGCGGTGCAGTGGTCGGTGTACTCGGAGGCGCTGTTCACCGCCTTGGCCGTCTGGGCCTGCTACGCGGTCCTGGCCCGTCGCTGGTACACGGCCGGGCTGCTGACGTTGGCCACCGGTCTGACCCGGCCGTCGGCCGTGACGCTGATCGCGGGCGTCTGCCTGGCCGCGTTGCTGGCGCTGTGGCGGCGCGAGGGGAAGCAGGGCGGGCCGGTCTTCGCCTTCTTCGCGGCGCCGTTGGGGTTGGGCGGGTATCTGACCTGGCTGGGCTTCCAGCTGCACGACTTCACCGGCTACTTCACGCTGCAACGCCAGGGCTGGGCGCACTCCTTCGACTGGGGCGCCAACGCTTTCAAGTCCGTCCAGGGCCTGCTGCTGGGCCGGTACGACTACCTCTTCCCCTACCCGACCGAGGACTTGGTGGGGCTGGCGGTGCTGATGTGCCTGCCGGTCCTGGTGTTGCTGTTGTTGCGCCTGCGACCGCCGGCGGTGCTGGTCGTCTACACGCTCGGCACGCTGGCGATGATCATTCTCAGCCAGCAGATGTTCGGCACGATCAGCCGCTTCGTCATGCCGCTCTTCCCGCTCGCCATCCCGCTCGCGCTCGCCCTGCGCCGGATGAGCCGGGGCCAGGCGATCGCGCTTCTGCTGATCCTGGGTGCGATCTCGGGCTGGTACGGCGGCTACGCGATCTTCAACCTCGGGGTGCCGTAGGCGCTCCGACTCCCTTTCGTATCCTCCAGCGCGCCGCCGGGCCCCTCCCGGCGGCGCGCTGGTTTCGTGTGCCCGCTTGTCCGGGTCAAGGCTCTGCACAGACTCGTCACCCTGACGAGGCCAGGTTCACTAACACGTGGTCGCCGCAGGAGCAAAACTTGCTTTGGATCCAAGGCCGATGCTAGGCGCAGGGCCTCCGAGCTGCGTCAATGCGCGGCCTCACCACTGCTTGTGAACGCAAGCACACGCAATGTGTCCGATTTTGCCCTCTCATTGCTTCATGATCATCTGTCAGGTGGTGTAGATCACAATCTTGGTCTGTGACCGCGTGTCGCAGATCACATGCGAAGAGGCATAGGATGCAGCCGTCTTGGGGGCTTGTGAACTGCCTCACATGTGGGGATCACAGTCATAGGCGAAGCCAAAAAAGGCAGCCCAAGCTGCACGGACCGCAGTCACCGACAGGGACGTCGGCACGGACTGACGCCTGGAGAGGTCGTTCGGCATGAACGCTTATGCGCCGATTCTGGTACTTGGCGCCATCGCGGCTGCGTTCGCGGTCGGCTCGGTGGCGATGGCCGCGCTGACCGGCCCCAAGCGCTACAACCGGGCCAAGCTCGACGCCTATGAGTGCGGGATCGAGCCCACGCCGCAGCCGGTCGGGGGCGGTCGGTTCCCGATCAAGTACTACCTGACGGCGATGCTCTTCATCGTCTTCGACATCGAGATCGTCTTCCTCTACCCGTGGGCCGTGACCTTCGACGCCCTGGGGATCTTCGGCCTGGTGGAGATGGTGCTGTTCATCGCCACGGTGTTCGTGGCCTACGCGTACGTCTGGCGGCGTGGGGGGCTCGAGTGGGACTGACAAGCGAAGCACACGACCCACAGGACCCACACGACCAAGGCTGAGAAGAGGAACGACGGATGGGTATCGAGGAGAAGCTGCCCAGCGGCTTCCTGCTCACCACGGTCGAGCAGGCGGCGGGGTGGGTGCGCAAGAGCTCGCTGTTCCCGGCGACCTTCGGGCTCGCCTGCTGCGCCATCGAGATGATGACCACCGGCGCCGGGCGCTACGACCTGGCGCGGTTCGGCATGGAGGTCTTCCGCGGTTCGCCGCGGCAGGCGGATCTGATGATCGTCGCGGGGCGGGTCAGTCAGAAGATGGCACCGGTGGTGCGCCAGGTCTACGACCAGATGGCGAATCCGAAGTGGGTCATCTCCATGGGCGTCTGCGCCTCCTCCGGCGGGATGTTCAACAACTACGCGATCGTCCAGGGCGTCGACCACATCATCCCGGTCGACATCTACCTGCCCGGCTGCCCGCCGCGTCCGGAGATGCTGATGGACGCGATCCTCAAGCTCCATGAGCAGATCCGCCACGAGAAGCTCGGCGTCAACAAGCGCCGCGCCGAGGCGGAGGCCGAGGAACAGGCGCTGCGGGCGGTCCCGACGAGCGAGATGAAGGGGCTGCTGCGATGAGCGAGCAGAACGCCCAAGGCGAGCCCGGGAACGTCCCGGTACCGCGCGAGGGGCAGACTGAGCTGGAGGTCATCGGCGTCCGCCGCGGCATGTTCGGCGGCGACGCCAGCGGGACGAGCGGCGACACCTCCGGGTACGGGCGGCTGGTCCGGCCGATCGTGCTGCCGGCGGCGAGCAGCCGACCGTACGGAGGCGCCTGGTTTGACACCGTCGCCGACGAGTTCGAGGGCGCGCTGGAGGAGCAGGGGCTCGGCCCCGAGGCGGCGATCGAGAAGACCGTCGTCGACCGCGGCGAGATCACCTTCCACGTGCACCGTGAGCACCTGGTCCAGGTGATGCGGACGCTGCGCGACGACCCGGCGCTCCGCTTCGAGCTCTGCACGGGCGTCAGCGGCGTGCACTACCCGGGCGACGCCGGGCGCGAGCTCCACGCGGTCTACCACCTGCGGTCGATCACCCACGGGCGGCTGATCCGCGTCGAGGTCTCGACGCCGGACACCGACCCGCACATCCCGTCCACGGTCGCGGTCTATCCGACCAACGACTGGCACGAGCGCGAGACCTACGACTTCTTCGGCATCGTCTTCGACGACCACCCGGCGCTCACCCGGATCATGATGCCGGACGACTGGCTGGGCCACCCGCAGCGCAAGGACTACCCGCTCGGTGGCATCCCCGTCGAGTACAAGGGCGCGCAGATTCCGGCTCCCGACCAGCGGAGGTCGTACAACTGATGTCCAGTCAGACTGCACCCCAGGCACCCGGGGCATCCGGGGCACCGCACGCTCCCCGTCAGGCCGAGGCACCGGGCCGGGAGACGACGGAAGGCCGCGTCTACACGGTCACCGGCGGCGACTGGGAAGAGGTCGTCAGCGCGGTCGCGGCGAGGGCCGACGACGAGCGGATCATCGTCAACATGGGTCCGCAGCACCCGTCCACGCACGGCGTGTTGCGCCTGATCCTGGAGATCGACGGCGAGACGGTGAAGGAGGCCCGCTGCGGCATCGGCTACCTGCACACCGGCATCGAGAAGAACATGGAGTTCCGGAACTGGGTCCAGGGCACGACCTTCGTGACCCGCATGGACTACCTGACTCCGCTGTTCAACGAGACCGCCTACTGCCTTGCCGTCGAGAAGTTGCTCGGGATCACCGACGACGTCCCGGAGCGCGCCAGCGTCATCCGGGTGCTGATGATGGAGCTCAACCGGATCGCCTCGCACCTGGTGTGCCTGGCCACCGGTGGCATGGAGATCGGCTCCACCACGCTGATGATCTACGGCTTCCGTGACCGCGAGATCATCCTCGACATCTTCGAGCTGGTCACCGGCCTGCGGATGAACCACGCCTACGTCCGCCCCGGCGGGCTGGCGCAGGACCTGCCGCCGGGCGCGCTCGACCAGATCCGCGAGGGCGTGAAGCTGCTGCGCTCGCGGATGCACGAGTACGACAAGCTGGCGACCAACAACCCGGTCTTCAAGGCCCGGTTGGTCGACGTCGGCTACCTCGACCTGGCCGGCTGCATGGCGCTCGGCGCGACCGGGCCGATCCTGCGGGCCACCGGCCTGCCGCACGACCTGCGCAAGACCGATCCGTACTGCGGCTACGAGCAGTACGACTTCGAGGTCGAGACGGCCGACACCTGCGACTCCTACGGGCGCTTCCTGATCCGGCTGCGCGAGATGGAGCAGTCGCTGCGGATCGTCGACCAGTGCCTGGAGCAGCTGAAGGGCTCCTCCGGGGCCGGTGTCGGCGGCTCGGTGATGGTGGCCGACAAGAAGATCGCCTGGCCCGCGCAGCTCTCGCTCGGACCGGACGGGATGGGCAACTCGCTCGACCACATCCGCACCATCATGGGCGAGTCCATGGAGGCGCTGATCCACCACTTCAAGCTGGTGACCGAGGGCTTCCACGTCCCGCCGGGCCAGGCCTACACGGCGATCGAGTCGCCGAAGGGCGAGCTCGGCGTGCACGTCGTCTCCGACGGCGGCACGCGTCCGTACCGGGTGCACTTCCGCGACCCGAGCTTCACCAACCTGCAGACGATGGCCGCGATGTGCGAGGGCGGGCAGGTCGCGGACGTCATCGTCGCCGTGGCCGGCATCGACCCGGTGATGGGAGGCGTGGACCGATGAGTGCGACTCAACTCGGTTTGCCGGAGCTCCCGGCGGCGCCGTACGCCGCCGAGGTACGCGAGCGGCTCGACGCGGACGCGGCGGCGATCATCGCCCGCTATCCGCAGTCGCGCTCCGCGCTGCTGCCGCTGCTGCACCTGGTGCAGGCGGAGGAGGGCTTCGTCAGCCGCACCGGGATCCGGTACTGCGCCGAGCAGTTGGAGCTGACGACGGCCGAGGTCACCGCGGTGGCTACCTTCTACACGATGTACCGGCGGCGTCCTGCGGGCGAGTACCACGTCGGGGTGTGCACCAACACGCTCTGCGCGGTGCTCGGCGGCGACCAGATCTTCGCGGAGCTGCAGCAGCACCTCGGCATCGGCAACAACGAGACGACCGCGGACGGTTCGGTCTCGCTGGAGCACATCGAGTGCAACGCGGCCTGCGACTACGCGCCCGTGGTGATGGTCAACTGGGAGTTCTTCGACAACCAGACCCCCGAGAGCGCCCGCGAGCTGGTCGACCAGCTGCGCGCGGGCGGGGGCGCGGACGTGCAGCCCACCCGCGGGGCGCGGCTGTGCAGCTTCAAGGAGACCGCGCGGATCCTGGCCGGTTTCCCCGACGAGCGGTCGGGCGCGGTGGACGAGTCCGGCGCGGGCGGTGCGCCCAGCCTGGCCGGTCTGCGGCTCTCACGCGGCGAGACCCTGCCGGGCGCGACCCCGACCCGGGTCGTCGCGCCGCGTCACGAGGGCACCGACCGCGAGGACACGGCCCACCCCGATGGCACGGCCACCGACACGGGCATGGGCACGGAAGGGGACGAGGCATGACCGCGACGCACCCGGAGAAGCTGCTCTCCCCGGTCCTCTCCGCGACCTGGGACGCGGACCGTCCCTGGACGCTGGCCACCTACCGCGCCAACGACGGCTACAAGGGCCTGCACGAGGCGCTGCGGATGGACCCGGACGCCGTCATCGCGCTGGTCAAGGACGCCGGTCTGCGCGGTCGTGGCGGAGCGGGCTTCCCGACCGGCATGAAGTGGCAGTTCATCCCGCAGGGCGACGGCAAGCCGCACTACCTCGTCGTCAACGCGGACGAGTCGGAGCCGGGCACCTGCAAGGACATCCCGCTGCTCTTCGCGAACCCGCACTCGCTGATCGAGGGCATGATCATCGCGAGCTGGGCGATCCGCTGCAACCACGCCTTCATCTACCTGCGCGGGGAGACCGTGCCGGTGCTGCGCCGCCTGCACGCGGCCGTCCAGGAGGCGTACGACGCCGGATACCTGGGCCGGAACGTGCTGGGCAGCGGCTTCGACCTGGACATCACCGTCCACGCCGGTGCGGGCGCGTACATCTGCGGCGAGGAGACGGCGCTGCTCGACTCCCTCGAGGGGCGTCGCGGCCAACCGCGACTGCGGCCGCCGTTCCCCGCGATCGCCGGTCTCTACGCCTGCCCGACCGTCGTGAACAACGTCGAGTCGATCGCGTCCGTCCCGGCGATCCTGCACCGGGGCAAGGAGTGGTTCCGCTCGATGGGCAGCGAGAAGTCGCCCGGCTTCACGCTCTACTCGCTCTCCGGGCACGTCACCAACCCCGGCCAGTACGAGGCGCCGCTCGGCATCACGCTGCGGCAGCTGCTGGAGGTCACCGGCGGCGTCCGTGAGGGGCACCGGCTCAAGTTCTGGACGCCGGGCGGCTCTTCGACGCCGATGTTCACCGAGGAGCACCTCGACGTCCCGCTCGACTACGAGGGCGTCGCGGCGGCGGGCTCCATGCTCGGCACCAAGGCGCTGCAGATCTTCGACGAGACGACCTGCGTCGTCCGCGCGGTGACCCGGTGGACCGAGTTCTACGCCCACGAGTCCTGCGGCAAGTGCACGCCCTGCCGTGAGGGCACCTACTGGCTGGTCCAGCTGCTGCGCAGGATCGAGGCGGGCGAGGGTGTCCCCGGCGATCTGGAGAAGCTGAACGACATCGCCGACAACATCAACGGCAAGTCCTTCTGCGCCCTGGGCGACGGCGCCGCCAGCCCGATCTTCTCCTCGCTGCAGTACTTCAGGGACGAGTACGAGCAGCACCTGCGCGAGCGCCGCTGCCCGTTCGACCCGGCGGCCTCGACGGTCTGGGCGGGCGGTCGTGGACGGCGGGCCTACATCTCCGAGAGTCACAGCCCGGGGGAGGACCCCGGCGACGATCCGGGCGACGACCGAGAACCGCACGGCGACGGCCGTCCCGGTGACCTAGACCCCGCGAGTGAGAACGGAGTGCTGGCGTGACCGCGACGGTCCCCGAAGAGGGCACTGCCACCGACCTGCTGACCGTCACCATCGACGGAGTCGAGGTCAAGGTGCCGAAGGGCACCCTGGTGATCCGCGCCGCCGAACAGGTCGGCGTCGAGATCCCGCGCTTCTGCGACCACCCGCTGCTGGCCCCGGTCGGGGCCTGCCGACAGTGCATCGTGGAGGTGGAGGGCCAGCGCAAGCCGGTGGCCTCCTGCACCATCGAGTGCACCGACGGCATGGTGGTCCACAGCCAGCTCAGCTCGCCGGTCGCGGAGAAGGCGCAGCGCGGCGTCATGGAGCTGCTGCTGATCAACCACCCGCTGGACTGCCCGGTCTGCGACAAGGGCGGTGAGTGCCCGCTGCAGAACCAGGCACTCTCGCACGGCCAGTCGGACAGCCGCTTCGAGGGCGTGAAGCGGACGTACGAGAAGCCGATGCCGATCAGCACCCAGGTGCTGCTGGACCGCGAGCGCTGCGTGCTCTGTGCGCGCTGCACCCGCTTCAGCGAGCAGATCGCCGGTGACCCGTTCATCGACCTGGTGGAGCGTGGGGCGCTCCAGCAGGTCGGGATCGGCGAGGGCGACGACTTCCGCTCGTACTTCTCCGGCAACACCATCCAGATCTGCCCGGTCGGCGCGCTGACCTCGGCGGCCTACCGGTTCCGGTCGCGGCCGTTCGACCTGGTCTCCTCGCCGAGCGTCTGTGAGCACTGCGCGAGCGGTTGCGCGACGCGGACCGACCACCGGCGCGGCAAGGTGATGCGCCGCCAGGCGGGCGACGACCCGGCGGTGAACGAGGAGTGGAACTGCGACAAGGGCCGCTTCGCCTTCCGCTACGCCCAGCTGCCGGACCGGCTGAAGACGCCGCTGGTGCGCAACGCGCAGAGCGGTGTGCTGGAGCCGGCCTCGTGGCCGGAGGCGCTGGCCGCCGCCGCGCGCGGGCTCGCGGGCAAGCGGGCGGGCGTGCTGGTCGGCGGCCGGTCGACGGTCGAGGACGCGTACGCCTACGCGAAGTTCGCGCGGGTGGCGCTCGGCAGCAACGACGTCGACTTCCGGGCCCGGGTGCACAGCGCGGAGGAGGCGGAGTTCCTGGCCGCCGCCGTCGCCGGACGCGGGGTCGACCTGGACGGCGGTGGCATTGGCGGCGGCATGCTCAGCGGCGGAGCCGTCGACTACGCGGCGCTGGAGGCGGCGAAGACCGTGCTGCTCGCGGGCTTCGAGCCCGAGGACGAGTCGCCGATCGTCTTCCTGCGGCTGCGCAAGGCGGCGCGGACGCGCGGGGCTTCGGTCTACTCGATCGCGACGCACGCCTCGCGCGGGCTGGGCAAGATGGGCGGAACCCTGCTTCCGGCCGCGCCCGGCACCGAGGCGGAGTGGCTGGAGGCACTGGCCGAGGGCGAGCCCCTCGACGGCGCGGCCGGGGAGGCGGCGCGCAGGCTGCGCGAGCCCGGCGCGATCGTGCTGGTCGGCGAGCGCCTGGCCGGGACGCCCGGCGGCTACAGCGCCGCGCTGCGGCTGGCCAGGATCACGGGCGCGAAGCTGGCCTGGATCCCGCGCCGTGCGGGCGAGCGAGGCGCGGTCGAGGTCGGCGCGCTGCCGGGCCTGCTGCCCGGCGGTCGCCCGGCGTCCGACCCGGAGGCGCGTCGGCAGACGGCGGCGGCCTGGGGACTGGCCGAGCTGCCCCCCGGCTTCGGCCGGGACACGGCGGGCATCCTCGCGGCGGCCGACAGCGGCGAGTTGGAGGCGCTGGTCGTCGGCGGCGTCGAGACCGACGACCTGCCGGACCCGGCGGCGGCGGAGGCGGCGCTGGACCGCGTCGGCTTCCTGGTCAGTCTGGAGCTGCGGCCGAGCGCGGTGACCGAGCGCGCGGATGTCGTGTTCCCGGTCGCGGCGGTCGCGGAGAAGGCGGGCACCTTCCTGGACTGGGAGGGCCGGGTCCGCCTCTTCGAGGCCGCGCTCAAGCCGGACCAGATGACGCAGCGCCACCTCAACGCCGATGTGCGGGTGCTGCACATGCTGGCGGACGCGCTCGACAGGCACCTCGGCCTGCCGGACGTCACCGCCGCCCGCCGCGAGCTGGACGCACTCGGGCCCTGGCGCGGCGAGCGGATGGACGCGCCGATCGAGCTGGCCCGTCCGCTGCCGCGCCCGAGCGCGGGCGAGGCGGTGCTGGCCGGCTGGCGGCAGCTGCTGGACAACGGCGTGCTCCAGCAGGGCGACACCGCCCTCGCCGGGACCCGCCACCCGGCCGTCGCCCGCCTCTCGCCCGCCACGGCGGCGGAGGTCGGCGTCGCCGACGGCGCGCCGCTCACCCTGACCGGCCCGGCGGGCAGCGTCACGCTGCCGCTGGCGATCACGCCGGAGCTGCCGGACCGGGTGGTCTGGATTCCGCTCAACAGTGGTGACAGCAACAGCAACAGCAACAGCGGCAGCGCCGCGCGGGCGCTGGGCGCGACGCCGGGGCGGATCGTGGCGCTGGGCCTGGCCCCCCAGCCGGAAGGCGACGGCACGGACGGCACGGGCATGGACAGCACGGGCATGGACAGCACGGGCATGGACAGCACAGGCATGGAGGAGCTGGGCATGGAGCAGCTGGACATGGGAGAGCAGCGATGACGCCTCACTCGGTGCAACTCGCGGCCGAGGACCTCTCCTTCTTCGGCCTCGACCCCTGGTGGCTGGTGCTGCTGAAGGCGGTGTTCTGCTTCGCGTTCCTGGTGCTGACGGTGCTCCTCGCCATCGTCTGGGAGCGCAAGGTCGTCGCCTGGATGCAGCTGCGCATCGGCCCGAACCGGCACGGCCCCTGGGGCCTGCTGCAGAGCCTCGCCGACGGCGTGAAGCTGGCCCTCAAGGAGGACCTGGTCGTCAGCGGGGCCGACAAGGTGGTCTTCATCCTGGCCCCGGTGCTCTCCGCGATTCCGGCCTTCATGGCCTTCGCGGTGATCCCCTTCGGCCCGGCCGACCACCAGATCTCGATCTTCGGCACCCGGACCACGATGCAACTGACCGACCTGCCGGTCGGCATCCTGTTCATCCTGGCCACAGCGTCGATCGGGATCTACGGCATCGTGCTGGCGGGCTGGGCCTCCGGCTCGACCTACCCGCTGCTGGGCGGGCTGCGCTCGGCGGCGCAGATGGTCTCCTACGAGATCGCGATGGGCCTGAGCTTCGCCGGCGTCTTCCTCTACGCGGGCTCGATGTCGACGTCGGCGATCGTGGACGCGCAGCAGCACACCTGGTTCGCCTGCCTGCTGCCCGTCAGCTTCATCGTCTATCTCGTGTCGATGGTCGGCGAGACCAACCGTGCGCCCTTCGACCTCCCCGAGGCCGAGGGCGAGCTGGTCGGAGGCTTCAACACCGAGTACTCCTCGCTGAAGTTCGCGATCTTCATGCTCGCCGAGTACATCAACATGGTGACGGTCTCGGCGGTCGCGAGCGTGATGTTCCTGGGCGGCTGGCGGGCGCCGTGGCCGATCAGCGCCTTCTGGGCCGGGGCCAACCACGGCTGGTGGCCGATGCTCTGGCTGATCGTCAAGATCCAGCTGTTGCTCTTCGTCTTCATCTGGCTGCGCGGCACGCTGCCCCGGCTCCGCTACGACCAGTTCATGAAGCTGGGCTGGAAGGTGCTGATCCCGGTCTCGCTGGTCTGGCTGGTCCTGGTGGCCACCGTCCGGGCGCTGCGGAACCAGGGCTACAACTTCGGCCACGTCGTGCTCTACGTCGCCGGTGGGGTGGTGGCCGTGCTGCTGCTGTCGATCCTGGTCGACATGCTGCGGCCGAAGAAGGACACGTCACCGGCGGTGTCCGCCGACGAGGGCGCGTTCGACCCGATGGCGGGCGGCTTCCCCGTCCCGCCGCTGCCGGGGCAGCAGCTCCCGGCCGTGCCGCGCAGGCCCTCCCGCCAGGAGAGCAACCAGACCGTTTCTGCACTGAAGGGAGACGACGGTGCCTGACATTCTCGGACCCGCCGCAGGCTTCGGCGTGACCTTCAAGGCCATGTTCAAGAAGCGCCTCACCGAGCAGTACCCGGAGTACAAGAAGCCCACCGCGCCCCGGTTCCACGGCCGCCACCAGCTCAACCGCCACCCGGACGGGCTGGAGAAGTGCGTCGGCTGCGAGCTGTGCGCGTGGGCCTGCCCGGCGGACGCGATCTACGTCGAGGGCGCGGACAACACCGACGAGGAGCGCTACTCGCCGGGCGAGCGGTACGGGCGGGTCTATCAGATCAACTACGCCCGCTGCATTCTCTGCGGTCTCTGCATCGAGGCCTGTCCGACGCGGGCGCTGACCATGACCAACGAGTACGAGCTGGCCGACAGTTCGCGCGAGTCGCTGATCTTCACCAAGGAGCAGCTGCTGGTCGGGCTGACCGAGGGCATGGTCGACTCGCCGCACTCGATTTTCCCGGGCATGGACGAGCGCGACTACTACCAGGGCCACGTCACCGAGGCGGCGCCCGGCACGGCGCAGCAGGTCGCCCACAGCAAGGGCGAACTCGGAGAAGAACACGAGGTGACGGCATGACCTCCACCGGGGAGGCCGTCCAGTTCTGGGTGCTGGCGGTGATCGCGGTCGGCGGGGCGCTGGGCATGGTGCTCAGCAAGAAGGCGGTCCACTCCGCGCTCAGCCTGGCCGGGACGATGATCGCGCTGGCGATCTGCTACATGGCCGAGGGCGCGGTGTTCCTGGGCATCGTCCAGATCGTCGTCTACACCGGCGCGATCATGATGCTCTTCCTCTTCGTCGTGATGCTGGTCGGGGTCACCTCGGCCGACTCCGCGAAGGAGGTGCTGAAGGGGCAGCGCTTCGCGGCGGTGCTGGGCGGGCTGGGCTTCGGGGTGCTGCTGATCGCGGGCATCGCCAACGCCAAGCTGCGCCACTTCACCGGCGTCGGCGCCGCGAACGAGGCGGCGGGCGGCAACGTCCAGGGCCTGGCCCGGCTGATCTTCACGCAGTATGTCTGGGCCTTCGAGGTCACCGGCGCGCTGCTGATCACGGCCGCGGTCGGCGCGATGGTGCTGACGCACCGCGAGGCCACCGAGGTCCGGCAGACCCAGCGCGAGCTGGCCGAGCAGCGGGTCCGGCTGGGCACGCAGGTCACGCCGCTGCCGGCGCCCGGCGTTTACGCCCGCCACAACGCGGTGGACGCGCCCGGCCTGCTGCCGGACGGCACGCCGGCCGAGATCAGCGTCAACCCGACGTTGCGTCAGCGCGGCCAGATGCGCCAGCTCGGCGGTGATCTGCTGCGGCGGATGGGCGAGCTGGAGTCCGGCACGGCCGGCTGGCTCGGCCGCAAGACCCCGAAGCAGCGCGCGGGCACCGAACTCGCCCACGTCGAGGGCAAGCAGCTCGAGGCCAGGGAGCAGCAGGAGTCGCGAGAGGTGGAGGAGTCGAAGTGAATCCGGTCAACTACCTCTATCTGGCAGCCCTGCTGTTCACCATCGGCGCCGTCGGCGTCCTGGTCCGGCGCAACGCCATCGTGCTGTTCATGTGCGTCGAGCTGATGCTCAACGCCTGCAATCTGGCCCTGGTCACCTTCTCCCGGCTGCACGGCAACCTGGACGGGCAGATCATCGCCTTCTTCACCATGGTGGTGGCCGCGGCCGAGGTGGTCGTCGGTCTCGCCATCATCGTGAGTGTCTTCCGCACCCGTCACTCGGCCTCGGTCGACGACACCAACCTCATGAAGCTGTAGCGGCGGAGGCTGACTGACCGTGGACAATCTCATCCCCGTACTGGTCGCGGTGCCGCTGCTGGGAGCGGCCGTGCTGCTCCTCGGCGGGCGCCGCCTGGACGGCGTCGGGCACTGGCTCGGCACCGCCGCGGCCTTCGCCTCCTTCGGCGTAGGGCTGACGCTCTTCTTCGACATGCTGAGCCGTCCGGTCGCGCAGCGGCCGGTCACTGACCACCTGTACACCTGGGTGCCGGTGGGCGGCTTCCAGGCGCAGGTCGGCTTCCAGCTGGACCAGCTGTCGATCACCTTCGTGCTGCTGATCACGGGCGTCGGCTCGCTGATCCACATGTACTCGATGGGGTACATGCAGCACGACGAGCGCAAGCGCCGCTTCTTCGGCTATCTGAACCTCTTCCTCGCGGCCATGCTGCTGCTGGTGCTGGCCGACAACTACCTGCTGCTGTATGTCGGCTGGGAGGGCGTGGGTCTCGCGTCCTACCTGCTGATCGGCTTCTGGCAGCACAAGCCGAGCGCGGCGACCGCGGCCAAGAAGGCCTTCCTGGTCAACCGCGTCGGTGACGTCGGGCTCTCGATCGCGATCATGCTGATGTTCACCACCTTCGGCACCTTCGCCTTCACCCCCGTCTTCGCCCACGCGAGCGGGGCCACCCAGGCGACGCTGACCGGCATCGGGCTGATGCTGCTGCTGGCAGCCTGCGGCAAGTCGGCCCAGGTGCCGCTGCAGAGCTGGCTCGGCGACGCGATGGAGGGCCCGACCCCGGTCTCGGCCCTGATCCACGCCGCGACCATGGTGACCGCGGGCGTCTACCTGATCACCCGCTCGTCGGTCATCTTCAACCTGGCGCCGACGGCGCAGCTGGCCACGGTCGTGGTCGGCGCGGTGACGCTGCTCTTCGGTGCGATCGTCGGTTGCGCGAAGGACGACATCAAGAAGGCGCTGGCCGGCTCGACCATGTCGCAGATCGGCTACATGGTGCTGGCCGCCGGGCTCGGGCCGATCGGCTACGTGTTCGCGATCATGCACCTGGTGACGCACGGCTTCTTCAAGGCCGGGCTCTTCCTCGGCGCCGGTTCGGTCATGCACGGCATGAACGACGAGGTCGACATGCGGAAGTACGGCGGGCTGCGGACGTACATGCCGCTGACCTTCGCCACCTTCGGTCTCGGGTATCTGGCGATCATCGGCTTCCCTGGATTGTCCGGCTTCTTCTCCAAGGACAAGATCATCGAGGCGGCCTTCGCCCATGGCGGGACCGAGGGCTGGATCCTCGGCTCGGCCGCGATGGTCGGCGCCGCGGTCACCGCGTTCTACATGACGCGCGTGGTGCTGATGACCTTCTTCGGCGAGAAGCGCTGGCAGCCCGACGCCGAGGGCCACGAGCCGCACCCGCACGAGTCGCCGATGGTGATGGGCGTTCCGATGGCGCTGCTGGCGGTCGGCTCGGTCTCCGCGGGCTTCCTGTTCAGCCTGAACAACTCGTTCGTCAAGTGGCTGACCCCGGTCACCGGCTATGCGGAGGGCCACTCGCCGCTGAGCACGTCGACGGTGACCATTGCGACGACGGTGGTGCTGGTCCTCGGCGTCGGCGTCGCCTGGCTGATGTACGGGCGCAAGCCGGTCCCGGTGGTGCCGCCGCTGGGTTCGCTGCTCACCCGGGCCGCCAGGAGGGACCTGCTGCAGGACGACTTCAACCACGTCGTCCTGGTCGGCGGCGGCGAGCACCTGACCCGCTTCCTGGTCTACCTGGAGGCAAAGGGCCTGGACGGCCTGGTCAACGGCATCGCGGCCCTGGTCGGCGGGACGTCCGGCCGGGTGCGCAAGCTGCAGAACGGTTATGTCCGCTCCTACGCCCTGTCGATGTTCGGCGGCGCGCTGGTGCTGGCCGCCACCACGCTCCTGATGAGGGCCGTCGCATGAGCTCATTTCCCCTTCTGACTGTCACGACGGCGCTGCCGGCCGTCGGGGCGATCCTCACCGCCGCGCTGCCCCCGGCCACCGACGCCAAGCGCCGGGACCGGAACAAGGTCATCCCGCTTGGCTTCGCGCTGGCGACGCTGGTGCTGGCCGTCGTCGCCGTCGTCCGGTACCAGCCGAACGGGGCGCGGTTCCAGCTGACCGAGTACCACAGCTGGATCCCGCAGTTCGGCATCGGCTACAGCGTCGGCGTCGACGGCATCGCCGTGGTGCTGATCCTACTGACGGCGCTGCTGGTGCCCTTCGTGATGCTGGCCTCCTGGCACGACGCGGACCCCGTCGCTGACGACTCCGGCACCTTCGAGCGGAACCGCCGCACCCAGGGCTTCTTCGCCCTGATCCTGGCGGTCGAGGCGATGGTGGTGCTGTCGTTCGAGGCGACCGACGTCTTCCTCTTCTATGTGTTCTTCGAAGCCATGCTGATCCCGATGTACTTCCTGATCGGCGGCTTCGGCGACCGGACGAAGGGGGAGGACGCGCGGCAGCGCAGCTACGCGGCCGTCAAGTTCCTCCTCTACAACCTGCTCGGCGGCCTGGTCATGCTGGCGGCGGTGATCGGTCTCTACACGATCACGCACACCTTCGACCTGGTGAAGATCACCGACGCGTTGCAGGCCGGGACGCTGCGCTTCTCCCCGGTGGCGGAGAACGCGCTCTTCCTCGGCTTCATGTTCGCGTTCGCCGTGAAGGCGCCGCTCTGGCCGCTGCACACCTGGCTGCCGAACGCGATGGGCGAGTCCACGGCGGGCGTGGCGGTGCTGATCACGGCGGTCGTCGACAAGGTCGGCACCTTCGCGATGCTCCGGTTCTGCCTGCAGCTGTTCCCGCAGGCGAGCAAGACCTTCGCCCCGGCGATCATGGTGCTGGCGGTCATCGGCATCATCTACGGCGCGCTGCTGGCCGTGGGGCAGAAGGACATCAAGCGCCTGATCGCCTACGCGTCGATCTCGCACTTCGGCTTCATCATCATGGGCATCTTCGCGATGACCAGCCAGGGCCAGTCGGGCGCGACGCTCTACATGGTCAACCACGGCATCTCGACGGCCGCGCTGCTGCTGGTGGCGGGCTTCCTGATGTCGCGGCGCGGCAGCCGGCTGATCGTCGACTACGGCGGGGTGCAGAAGGTCGCGCCGATCCTGGCCGGGACCTTCCTGATCGGCGGCCTGGCGACACTGTCGCTGCCGGGGCTCGCGCCCTTCGTCAGTGAGTTCCTGGTGCTCGTCGGGACGTTCGAGCGGTACCCGGCCATCGGCATCGTGGCGACGGCGGGCATCGTGCTGGCCGCGCTGTACGTGCTGGTGCTCTACCAGCGCACCATGACAGGCCCGGTCAAGCCCGGCAACGAGGGCGTGTCCGACCTGAAGGCGCGCGAGCTCGTCGTCGTCGCCCCGCTGATCGCGCTGCTGATCGTGCTGGGCGTCTACCCGAAGCCGATCACCGACATCGTCAACCCGTCGGTGGGCACCACGCTCTCCCAGGTCGGCCGGACCGACCCGGCACCGCACATCAACGCGATCGGAGGCGGGCAGTGAGTGCGCCGGCTTTGCATCTGACCAGCCTCGCGGCGACGGTTCCCCCGATCACCGCGCCGCACATCGAGTACCTCCAGCTGTCGCCGATGCTGGCCGTCTTCGGCGCGGCGCTGGTCGGCGTGCTGGCGGAGGCCTTCGTGCCGCGCAAGCAGCGCTACGTCGCGCAGGTCGGCATCGCGCTGGCGGGTCTGTTCGTGGCCTTCGGGCTGATCCTCTACCTGGCCCTGGACGGCTACGCCACCACCAAGGCGCACCTCGCCGCGATGGGCGCGGTGGCCGTCGACGGGCCGGCGCTGTTCCTGCAGGGCGTGATCGCCCTGGTCGCCGTCGTCGCCGTGCTCGGCTTCGCCGAGCGGCGGCTGGAGCCGCGCTCCAGCACCGGCGGGGCAGTGGACTCCTTCGCGCCGCAGGCCTCGGCCGTGCCGGGCAGCGACGCGGAGAAGCGGGCGGCGAACTCCGGCTTCGCGACGACCGAGATCTACCCGCTGACCATGTTCGCGGTGGGCGGGATGCTGCTCTTCCCGGCCGCCTCGGACCTGCTGACGATGTTCGTGGCGCTGGAGGTCTTCTCCCTCCCGCTCTACCTGCTCTGCGCCCTGGCGCGGCGTCGCCGACTGCTCTCGCAGGAGGCGGCGGTCAAGTACTTCCTGCTCGGGGCCTTCTCCTCGGCGTTCTTCCTCTTCGGCCTCGCGTTGCTCTACGGCTACGCGGGGACCGTGCAGCTGAGCGGGATCGCGGACGTCGTCTCCGGCAAGGCGGTCGTCACCCCGGCGTTGGCGGGCACCACCGGCAACGACGCGTTGCTGCTGATCGGTCTGGCCATGCTCGGCGTCGGCCTGCTCTTCAAGGTCGGCGCGGTCCCCTTCCACGCCTGGACCCCCGATGTCTACCAGGGGGCGCCGACACCGGTCACTGGCTTCATGGCCGCCGCGACCAAGGTGGCCGCCTTCGGCGCGCTGCTGCGGCTGCTCTACGTCGCGTTCCCGGGCCTGGTCTGGGACTGGCGGCCGGTGATGTGGGGCGTGGCGATCCTGACCATGGTCGCCGGCGCGGTCATCGCGGTGACCCAGACGGACGTCAAGCGCCTGCTGGCGTACTCGTCCATCGCGCACGCCGGCTTCATCCTGACCGGCGTGATCGCGCTGGACCAGCGCGGCCTGTCGGCCGTCCTCTTCTACCTCGCCGCCTACTCCTTCGTGACGCTCGGCGCCTTCGCCGTGGTCACCCTGGTGCGCGACGCGGACGGCGAGGCGACGCACCTGTCGCGCTGGGCCGGGCTGGGGCGGCGCTCGCCGCTGCTGGCGGCGGTCTTCGCGCTGTTCCTGCTGGCCTTCGCGGGCATCCCGCTGACGTCGGGCTTCACAGGGAAGTTCGCGGTCTTCCAGGCGGCGGCGGGGAGTGGCGCGACGCCGCTGGTCATCGTCGGTGTGCTGTCCTCGGCGGTGGCGGCGTTCTTCTACATCAGGGTCATCGTGCTGATGTTCTTCTCCGACCCGCGTCCCGACGGTCCGACCGTCGCGGTGCCGAGCGTGCTGACCGGGACGGCGATCGCCCTGGGCGCGGTGGTCACCATCGTGCTGGGCGTGCTGCCCTCGTGGTTCCTGTCCCTGGCGAACCACGCGTCGCTCTTCGTGAAGTGACGAGAGTTCGTGAACTGCAGAGTTCCTCGTGGAGTGCGGAGTTCCTCATGGAGTGACACGAGCGCAGTGAACAGTCAGTGATCCGCCGGTGAATCCGGGAGCGCGCCCGGCCTGCTGAGTTCAGTAGGCCGGGCGCGCTCCGTGATCCACTACGGACCGGATACGCTGCCCTTGATGGCTTCTCTTCGCCACCCTCTCGACCAGCGACAGGAGTGTTCCCGGTGACCGTCGTGGGGCCCTTCGGGCTGAGCGTGCAGGACCAGGCACTGGAGGCCGACGTCCAGGTGGGCATGGCCGCCGTCGAGCAGGCGCTCGTCGAGGCCACGAAGAGCGATGTGCCGTTCATTACAGTCGGTGCACAGCACCTGCTCTACGCGGGCGGCAAGCGTTTCCGTCCGCTGCTGGCCCTGCTGGCCGCCCAGTTCGGTGACGCCAACGCGCCGGGTGTCGTTCCGGCCGCCGTCGTCGTCGAGCTGACGCACCTGGCCACGCTGTACCACGACGACGTCATGGACGAGGCGGCCGTGCGCCGCGGCACGGCCAGCGCGAACGCGCGCTGGGACAACTCGATCGCCATCCTGACCGGCGACTTCCTCTTCTCCCGCGCCTCGCAGATCCTGGCCGACCTGGGCCCGGAGGCGGTCCGGCTGCAGTCCCAGGCGTTCGAGCGGCTGGTCACCGGCCAGATCCTGGAGACCGCGGGCCCCGGCCCCGAGGACGACCCGGTCCGGCACTACCTCGACGTGCTCTCCGGCAAGACCAGCTCGCTGATCGCCGTCTCCTGCCACCTGGGCGCGCTGCTGGCCGGGGCGGACGAGACGGTCATCGAGATACTGACTCAGTTCGGCGAGCGGATCGGCACCGCCTTCCAGCTCGCCGACGACGTGATCGACGTCGCCAGCGACAGCCACGAGTCCGGCAAGACGCCCGGCACGGACCTGCGCGAGGGTGTCCCCACGCTGCCGGTGCTGCTGTTGCGCGCCTCCGAGCCTGACCCGTCCGTCCCGGGTGACCTGCGGCTGCGCGAGCTGACGGCCGGCCCGCTGGAGGACGACGCGCTGCACGCGGAGGCGCTGACGCTGCTCCGCGCGCACCCGGCGCTGGCCCAGGCCCGCGAGGCCACGCTCCGCTGGTCGGAGGAGGCCCGCGCGCTGCTCGGCCCGCTGCCGGACTGCGGGGCGAAGGCCGCGCTGGAAGGCCTGTGCGACGCGGTGGCGCTGCGGACGATGTAGCACTCCGGATCCAGCACTCCGCACGATCCAGCACTGCGTACGATGCGGCTCTTCTAAGATCAGCAGCATGTCTGCTGCCCTGCGCGTGGTGATCGCCGAGGATTCCGTTCTGCTCCGTGAGGGCCTGACGCGGCTGCTCACCGACCGCGGTATGGAGGTCGTCGGCGCCGTGGGCGACGGCGAGGGGCTGCTGAAGCTGGTCGACGAGCTCGCCGGCAGCGCCGTGGGCGTGCCGGACGTGGTGGTCGCGGACGTGCGGATGCCGCCGACCCACACCGACGAGGGCGTGCGGGCCTGTATCGAGCTGCGGGGGAGGCACCCCGAGGTGGGCACGCTGGTGCTGTCCCAGTACGTCGAGGAGCGCTACGCCTCCGAGCTGCTGGCGGGCACGACACGCGGGGTCGGCTACCTGCTCAAGGACCGCGTCGCCGAGGTGCGGGAGTTCGTCGAGGCCGTCACCAGGGTCGCCGCGGGCGGCACGGCGCTGGATCCGGAGGTCGTCGCCCAGTTGCTCGGCCGCAGCCGCCGTCACGACACGCTGGCGGTCCTCACGCCGCGCGAGCGGGAGGTCCTGGGGCTCATGGCCGAGGGCCGCAGCAACACGGCCGTGGCGCGGCAGCTGGTGGTCTCCGACGGCGCCGTGGAGAAGCACGTCAGCAACATCTTCCTGAAGCTGGGCCTCGCCCAGAGCCCGGAGGACCACCGGCGAGTGCTGGCGGTGCTGACCTACCTGAACTCCTGAGGGGCTCGGCCCGGGCTCTTTATCTGACGGCCTGTCAGATATCCTGTGCTCATGATCCCGCGCTCCGGGTGCCCGGCGGCATAGGATTTCAAGCGGTGCACCACCACCATCGGTGACGAGGGAGGCCCACGTCGTGACCAGCAGGGTCGAGGAGACGGGTTCCACGTTCGAGGAACCCCCCACTGGGGGACCCCACACGGGAGGCAAGGGGGTCAGGCGCCTGGACCGCGTCGTGATCCGTTTCGCCGGGGACTCCGGCGACGGTATGCAGCTGACCGGTGACCGGTTCACGTCGGAGACGGCGGGATTCGGGAACGACCTGTCGACGCTGCCCAACTTTCCCGCCGAGATCCGCGCGCCCGCAGGCACGCTGCCGGGTGTCTCGTCCTTCCAGCTGCACTTCGCCGACCACGACATCCTGACGCCCGGCGACGCGCCGGACGTGCTGGTGGCGATGAACCCGGCGGCGCTCAAGGCCAACCTGGGCGATCTGCCGCGTGGTGCGGAGATCATCGTCAACACGGACGAGTTCACCAAGCGGGCGCTGGCGAAGGTCGGCTGGGCGGCGGATCCGCTGGACGACGGGACGCTGTCGGCGTACGCGGTGCACCCGGTCGCGCTGACGACGCTCACCGTGGAGGCGTTGAAGGACTCCGGGCTGGCCCGCAAGGACGCCGAGCGGGCGAAGAACATGTTCGCGCTCGGGCTGCTCAGCTGGATGTACCACCGGCCGACGGAGGGTACCGAGCGGTTCCTGCGGTCGAAGTTCGCGAAGAAGCCGGAGATCGCCGAGGCGAACGTGACGGCGTTCCGGGCGGGCTGGAACTTCGGGGAGACGACGGAGTCGTTCGCGGTCTCCTACGAGGTGGCCCCGGCCGCCAAGGCCTTCACGCCTGGCCGGTACCGGAACATCTCGGGGAACCTGGCGCTCGCCTACGGGCTGATCGCCGCCTCGAAGCAGTCCGGACTGCCGCTGTTCCTGGGCTCGTACCCGATCACGCCGGCCTCGGACATCCTGCACGAGCTGTCCAAGCACAAGAACTTCGGCGTGCGGACCTTCCAGGCGGAGGACGAGATCGCCGGCATCGGCGCCGCTCTGGGCGCGGCCTTCGGCGGCGCGCTGGGCGTCACCACGACCTCCGGCCCCGGCGTGGCGCTGAAGTCGGAGACGATCGGGCTGGCGGTCTCGCTGGAGCTGCCGCTGCTGGTCGTGGACATCCAGCGCGGCGGCCCTTCGACGGGGCTGCCGACCAAGACGGAGCAGGCGGACCTGCTCCAGGCGATGTTCGGCCGCAACGGCGAGGCGCCGGTCCCGATCGTCGCGCCCGCCTCGCCGGGGGAGTGCTTCACCGCGGCGCTGGAGGCGGCGCGGATCGCGCTGACCTATCGCACGCCGGTGTTCCTGCTCTCGGACGGCTATCTGGCCAACGGCAGCGAGCCGTGGCGCGTGCCTGAGGTGGCGGAGCTGCCGGACCTGCGGGTGGAGTTCGCGACAGAGGTCAATGCCCCCGACGGCTCGGGTGAGTTCTGGCCGTATCTGCGGGATCCGGAGACGTTGGCGCGGCCGTGGGCGGTGCCGGGGACGCCGGGTCTTGAGCACCGGATCGGTGGCATCGAGAAGCAGGACGGCACCGGGAACATCTCCTACGACCCGGCCAACCACGACCACATGGTCCGCACCCGGCAGGCGAAGATCGACGGGATCGAGGTCCCGGCGCTGGAGGTCGACGACCCTTCCCCAGCCTTCGGTCGGGGAGGCCCCACTGCGGACGCGAAGCTGCTGGTGCTCGGCTGGGGCTCGACCTTCGGGCCGATCGCGGCCGGCGTGCGGCGGTTCCGCGCGGGCGGCGGGAAGGTCGCGCAGGCGCATCTGCGCCACCTGAACCCCTTCCCAGCCAACCTGGGCGAGGTGCTCGCGCGCTATGAACGCGTGCTGGTGCCGGAGATGAACCTCGGGCAGCTCGCGCTGCTGCTGCGGGCGAAGTACCTGGTGGACGCGCGCTCGTTCACGCAGGTCAGCGGGATGCCGTTCAAGGCGGCCCAGCTCGCTGAGGTGATCAAGGAGAACGCTGATGCCTGCTGAGATCAAGCTCACCGCGAAGGACTTCAAGTCCGACCAGGAGGTGCGCTGGTGCCCCGGCTGCGGTGACTACGCGATCCTCGCCGCCGTGCAGGGCTTCCTGCCGGAGCTGGGCATCGCCCGCGAGAACATCGTCTTCGTCTCCGGCATCGGCTGCTCGTCCCGGTTCCCTTACTACCTGAACACCTACGGGATGCACTCGATCCACGGCCGCGCCCCGGCCATCGCGACCGGGCTGGCGTCGACGCGGCCGGACCTGTCCGTGTGGGTGATCACCGGTGACGGCGACGCGCTCTCCATCGGCGGCAACCACCTGATCCACGCGCTGCGCCGCAACGTGAACCTGAAGATCCTGCTCTTCAACAACCAGATCTACGGGCTCACCAAGGGCCAGTACTCGCCCACCAGCGAGCAGGGCAAGATCACCAAGTCCACGCCGATGGGCTCGCTGGACGCGCCCTTCCACCCGCTCTCGCTGGCGATCGGCGCGGAGGCGAGCTTCGTCGCCCGCACCATCGACTCCGACCGCAAGCACCTCACCGAGGTACTGCGGCAGGCGGCCCAGCACGAGGGCACGGCGCTGGTGGAGATCTACCAGAACTGCAACATCTTCAACGACGGCGCCTTCGATCTCCTCAAGGACCCCGCGACCCGCGACACGGCGCTGCTGCGGCTGGAGCACGGGCAGCCGTACCGGCTGCCCCAACATCCGAACGGGGCGGATGGCGAGGAGATCGTCCACGACGCGCACGACCCGGACCCGACCCGTGCCTTCGCGCTGTCCCGGATGAGTCACCCGACCCCGATCGGGGTGCTGCGGTCGGTGCAGCGGCCGGTCTACGACAAGCAGATGAACGAGCAGGTCCAGGAAGCGGTGACAAACCGGGGCGAAGGGAAGCTGGAAGACCTTCTTACCGGTAGTGACACGTGGCTGGTTCGATGACGCTGTACTGCCTTTAGAAGTCATGGGGCCAGCGTTAGGGACGCGCTAAGATCCGTCCCCGCTGGAACAGATGCCCGAAATGTCCGGCCGGGCGGGAGTATGCATGTGAGCGTCAACTCCCGCCCGGATCGGAATCCCCACCATGGCCGGCACCATCAGCCCCTCTGGCGAGGTAGAACTCCCGGAGAGCCCGGGCTACCGAGTGAAGAATCGTTTGCTCGGTAAGCCCCTGGTCACCGAACAGCTCACCCACGAGAAGCTCTCGAACCCTGTCGCCCTCGGCGTCCTGGCCTCGGACTGCATCTCGTCCATGGCGTACGGCTCCGAGCAGATGCTGGTCGTGCTGATCCCGGCGATCGGCATCGCCGCGTTCACCGCGCTGATCCCGCTGACCTTCGTGATCCTCGGGCTTCTGGTCCTGCTGACCTTCTCGTACCGCGAGGTCGTGATGGTCTACACCCGCGCCGGGGGTTCGTACGTCGTCGCGCGGGAGAACTTCGGCCCGCGTGTCGCCCAGGTCGCGGCAGTGGCGCTGCTGATCGACTACATCGTCACCGTGGCCGTCCAGGCCGCGGCCGGGACGGACGCGCTGGTCTCCCTCGGGCACCTGCTCTGGGGCAACGGCAGCTTCATATCCTTCGTCGACGCCCACAAGCTCTGGCTCACCATCGGTGTGGTGCTGCTGCTGTGCTGGGGCAACCTGCGGGGCATTCGGGAGGCGGGGCGTGCCTTCGCGCTGCCGGCCTACCTGTTCATGGCCGCGATGGCGCTCCTGATCGTCGTCGGCTTCGTCCGGTTCTTCCTGGGTGACCACACGCACCTGGACGTGCACCAGGCCGGGATGTACGGCCTCGGCTCCGGCGGCGGTGGCTTCGTCTACGGCGCCTCGCTGCTGATCATGCTGAAGGCCTTCGCCAACGGCGGTTCCTCGCTGACCGGCCTGGAGGCGATCTCCAACGGCGTCAGCGCGTTCCGCAACCCGCAGGGCGTCAACGCCCGCAAGACCATGGTCATCATGTCGGCGGTGCTGGGCACCGGCGTGCTCGGGGTCTCGCTGCTCGCGCACATCACCCACGCCATGCCGTTCACCGGTGGCGCCCCGACGGTCGTCTCGCAGGAGGCCAGCTGGGCCTTCGGCAACGCCTGGTACGGCAACGCGGCCCTGGTCTTCGTCCAGCTGTCCACCGCGCTGGTCCTCTACACGGGCGCCAACACCTCCTTCAACGGCTTCCCCTTCCTGGCCAGCTTCGTCGCCGAGGACTCGTTTCTGCCGCGCCAGCTGACCCGTCGCGGCCACCGGCTCGCCTTCTCCAGCGGCATCATCGTGCTGACCGTCGTCTCGGTCCTGCTGCTGATCGCCACCAACGGAGACCTGACCCACCTGGTCAGCCTCTACGCCATCGGCGTCTTCACCGGCTTCACCATGGCCGGCGCGGGGATGGTCAAGCACCACATGGATCGCCGCGAACCCAGGCGCACCATGAAGATCGCCATCAACGGCGCGGCGTCCGTCGCCTCGCTGCTGGTGGTCGGGATCTTCGCGGTCACCAAGTTCACCGAGGGCGCCTGGGTGGTCGTGGTGATCTTCCCGATCGGCGTCTGGTCGCTGATCAAGGTGAACAAGCGCTACCGCGAGGAGTCGGAGGCGCTCGCCGCCGCTCCGGTCGACACCACCACCCCGGTCTACCGCCGTCAGGTGATGTACATCCTGGTCGACCGCGTCGACCTGGCCGTACTCAAGGCGATCCGCTACGCCCGCTCGCTGCGGCCGACCGAGATCCGTGCGGTGCACTTCATGATCGACGACCGCGAGGCCGAGCGACTGAAGACGCAGTGGGGCAATGTGGAGGTCGGCGACCTCCCGCTGGAGATCGTCGAGTGCCCGGACCGCCGGATCACGCGCTCGCTGGTCGAGCTGATCGCGCGGACCGCCAAGCGGGAGAAGAGCCAGATCACCCTGCTGATCCCGGAGCGCAACTACTCGCCCGTCCTGGGCCGTCTGCTGCACCGCCGCACGGCGGACCAGATCGCGCGGGCGGTCGGCAAGCTGCCGAACGTCGTGGCGACGATCGTCCCCTTCGACGTGGTCAGCGCGCACTACGAGCTGGAGGAGGCCTCGGCCTCCGGCGTGAAGGTGGAGAAGCTGGAACACCTGGACGCGCCGTCCAACTGATCCCTCTGACTGTCGCCCCTGTTCGGATTTCCGAGCGGGGGCGCTGTCGTTTACCTTGCCTGTAGGGGACGCGGCGAGGGTTGAGGGGTTACTCGGTGGGACGGAACGAAGAACGCAGAGGTCTGTGGCTCGGCTTCGCCGCGTATGCGATGTGGGGGTTCTTCCCGCTGTACTGGCCGCTGCTGAAGCCGGCCGGGGCGATGGAGATCCTGGCGAACCGGATGGTGTGGTCGCTGGTCGCGGCGGTGCTGCTGCTGACTGTCCAACGGAAGTGGGCTTGGATACGCCCGCTGTTGCGGCAGCCGAAGCGGCTGGCGCTGGTGGGGCTGGCGGCGGCGGTGATCACGGTGAACTGGGGGATGTACATCTGGGGCGTGAACAGCGGGCACGTCGTGGAGACCTCGCTGGGCTACTTCATCAACCCGCTCGTCACCATCACCTTCGGCGTGCTCATCCTGCGGGAGCGGCTGCGCCCCGCGCAGTGGACGGCGGTCGGGATCGGCGCGGCGGCCGTCGCCGTGCTGACCGTCGGCTACGGGCAGCTGCCCTGGATCGCGCTGACGCTCGCCTTCTCCTTCGCGACCTACGGGCTGATCAAGAAGCAGGTCGGGCTCGGCGGCCTGGAGGGCTTCGCGACCGAGACCGCCTTCCTCTTCCTGCCGGCGCTGGGCTACCTGTTCTTCCTGGGCAGCAGCGGCCACTCCACCTTCGCCTCGCACGGACCCGGCCACGCCGCGCTGCTGGCACTCTGCGGCCTGGTGACGGCCGTGCCGCTGGTCGCCTTCGGTGCTGCCGCGGTGCGGGTGCCGTTGACCACGATGGGGCTGCTCCAGTACCTCGCGCCGGTCTTCCAGTTCCTGCTGGGCATCGCCGTCTTCCACGAGTACATGCCGACCGCGCGCTGGATCGGCTTCGCGCTGGTCTGGGCCGCACTGGCGGTGCTGAGCTTCGACGGGCTGCGTCAGGCGCGACGCACCCGGAGGGCCGAACTCCGGAGCGCCGCAGCGGCGGAGACCGTCGCCGCGACGTCCTGACGCACACTGTTTGACACCACACCTCTTGACACCGCCGCACGCCGGGGCATGTGATATGCGCGGTCCTGTTTGATTGCGTTCAAGCATGTCCGACTCCGTCGGGGGAGAGGGGCGAGATGCTCGCGAAGCGGCGCCAGTCCGTGATCCTCGCGGAGATCCGCCGGAGTGGCAGCGTACGGGTCGGGGAGCTGTCGACCAGGTTCGGCGTATCCGACATGACGATCCGTCGGGACCTGTCCGAGCTGGCCCGGCTGGGGCTGGTGGAGAAAGTCCACGGCGGCGCGTTGCAGGCCGGCGACGCGGGCAGCGTCGAGCCCGGCTTCGAGGCGAAGACGGAGTGGGAGCCGGAGGCCAAGGACGAGATCGCGCAGCTCGCGTCGGGCCTGGTGCGGCCCGGCACCGCCATCGCGCTCTCGGCGGGTACCACCACGCACGCGCTGGCCCGGCACCTGCTGCGGGTGCAGCGGCTGACGGTGGTGACGAACTCGGTGCGGGTGGCCGACGTCTTCGAGGAGGCGCGCCGTCCCGGGCGCACCGGCCCGACGGTCGTGCTCACCGGCGGCGTCCGCACGCCCAGCGACGCGCTGGTCGGACCGATGGCTTCGCTGGCCCTGCACGACCTGCACGTCGACCAGCTCTTCATGGGCTGCCACGGGCTCGACCCGGAGGCCGGACTGACCACGCCCAACCTGGCCGAGGCGGAGACCAACCGGGCGCTGATCGCCTGCGCGGGTCGGGTGGTGGTGCTGGCGGATCACAGCAAGTGGGGCATGGTGAGCCTGAGTTCCTACGCGCCGCTCTCGGCGGTGGATACCCTGATCACCGACGCCGCGATGCCCCCGGAGGTCCGGGAGCTCGCGGCGGCGGCGGTGGGACGACTGCTGGTCGGCGGGCAGCCCGCCTAGCGCGGTTGCTCAGGCCGCACTCGTCTCAGGCTGCACTCGTTCAGGCCGCGCTCGTCTCAGGCTGCATACGTGTGCGCCGCTGCGGCGAGGGCGGTCTGCAGGCGGGCGGGGTTGCGGTCGGTCACGAAGGCGGTGATCGCGGCGTCGATCGCGGCGTTCCACGCGGCGCGGGCGACCACGCCGTGGGTGAGCGAGCCGACGATGCGGGTGGAGGTCCACTGGTCCATGGACCAGAGCGAGTACGTGTCGAAGAGGCCGCGCTCGGTCCCGCCGATCAGGGCGCGCGGGGGGATCGCGCCCTTGGCCGCGGTGAAGGAGTCCTGGCCGTTCTGGCTGCCGCACTCGATCAGCCAGGCGATCGCGGCATCCCGGTCCTTCGCGCCCTTGGGGAGCGTGAAGCAGTCCGAGGCGAAGAGGAAGGTGCCGCTCGTTCCCGGTGCGGGCGCCCAATCGTAGTCCTTGTGCGCGATCAGCCCCGCGAGGGTGAAACTGGCCTCGGTCCAGTCGCCCATGATCTGGTAGGCGGCGTCGCCCCTGCCGACCATGGCACTGGCCTGGTCCCAGGTCAGGGCCGCCGTCTGGTTGGCGGTCAGCGCCAGGATCTCCTTGAGGGCGACCAGAGCCTGCGTCACCGGCTGGCCGGTCCAGTCGCCGCCGCGCTGCCAGAGCGTCGGCCAGACCGCCGGTCCGAGCTCGGCGACCAGCAGACACTCCATCAGATGCTTGACCTGCCAGTTCTGGTCTGGCGTGGTGCCGATCGCCAGGGGGACCTTCCCTGCAGCCGCGACCTTGCGCAGGGCGGCCACGAAGTCGGCGACGCTCGTGGGTGCGGTGGGGACCTTCAGGCGGTCGCAGAGGTGCTTGTTGGCCCAGATGACGTTGATGTGGTGAATGTCCAGCGGCACCGACCAGTGCTTGCCGTTGCGCTGGGTCAGCTGCAGCAGCGTCGAGTTGACCGAACGGTCCCAGCCCTGCTGCTGGTAGAGGAAGCCGAGGTCCTCCAGCTGCCCGGCGTCCACGTAGTCGTCGAGCATGGCTCCGGCCTGGCCCTGGAAGGTGTCCGGCGGGTTCCCTGCCTTCATCCGGCGGGCCAGCTCCGCCTTGGCGTTCGCGCCGGCGCCGCCGGCCACGGAGCGGTTGATGAACGTGATGTTCGGATTGTGCAGATGGAACTCGCTCACCAGGGAGGACAGTGCGTTGGCTTCCCCGCCCTCCGTCCACCAGGAGAAGACCTCCAGTGAACTGGGGGCGCCCGACTCCCCGGTGACGCTTGTCTTGCTGCTTCCGCAGCCACTCAGCAGTGCCGTCCCGGCTGAAACGGTGGTGAAACCGGCAGCAGCGAGAAAGGCGCGGCGGCTGATGCTCATAGGTGAAGCTCTCTGGTCGGACCGGATTCGCCCCCGCACTGGGCGAATGGGACGGTCCATGGCATCCGTATTACCAGCGGGCGTCAAGGTGGCTTTCAAAAGGTGAGACGCAAGCGAAGAAAGGGAATTGACACCCCGTTGCGGGGTGCAATTCCCCTTGTCCGTGGATGTGCGCGTGGATGTGCGCGGGTGGATGTGCGGTGGGCGCCGGTTACTGCAGCTGGAAGGTCGCCTCGACCGGGTAGTGGTCGCTGGGCGACTTGGTGTCGAGCATGCCGGAGATCCAGCCCGCCTGCGGGTCGAAGTCGGTGCTCACGGCGGGCAGCGCGAGCGGCGTCGGGCGGCCGGGCGCGTTGAGGTAGCCGATGTAGTCGAGGCTGTCCTGGTAGTCCGTCGGGAAGGACTCGACGCCTGCCATGTACTGGCACCAGGAGGAGACCGGGCAGTCCATCGTCCAGTGCTGCGAGGGGTCGGTCGCGGGCGTGCCGAGGAGGCCGCCGACGGCGTTCTGCGCGTTGGTGTAGTCGCCGCGCGTCGCGCCGTGGGCGTACTCGACGTTCAGGTCGCCGCCGAGCAGTACCGGCGCGGAGGAGCCGACGATGCCGTCGACCCAGCTGCGGATCTCGCCGAGCTGGGCGAGGCGGGTGGACTGGGTGGTGTCGGTGGAGGTGCCGGACTGGTCGGCCTGGAGGTGGGTGCCGACGACCCAGCTGTTCGCGCCGTTCTTGTTCACCTCGGCGAGCACGGCGCCCTTGTTCGCGTTGTAGTCCCAGGTGCCCGAGGTGGAGTTCGAGAAGACGTGTGCGTACTGGGCGACGATCGGGTACTTCGAGAAGATCATGGTGCCGCCGTTGATGACGAACCAGGAGTTCGAGCAGTCGCCGCTGATGCCGTTCCAGCCGCCGCCGGAGCAGACCTGGCCGACGACCGGGGTGTGGTACGGGTACAGGTCGGCCAGCTTGCTCTCGATGTCGCTGGTCGAGGCGTGGTTGAACAGCTCGTCGAGCACGACGACGTCGGCGCTGTGCTGCCGGATGATCGACTCGACCACCGGGGTGCGCTCGGCGGCCTTCTCGTTCTGGGTGCTGTCGACGACCGAGGTGGCCAGATCGACGTTCCAGGCGAAGACGGAGAGGGTGTTGCTGCTGGTTGCGGTGGCTGCGTGGGCGGTGGTCGTCGCTCCGCCTATGAGCGCGGTGGTGGCGGCGAGAGTGGCGGCAAGCAGGTGACGCGTACGCACGTGGTCTCCTCGGTGGAGGCGGGCCTGGGCATGACAGGCTGCACGCTAGCTACCGAGGGGTAATTATTGAAGAACTATGCATGAGCAGTCGTGATCGGCCGACCGAAGAATCGGTCGACCGACCACTTGTCTGGACTACTTCGCCTCCAGGGGCCCTTCGGAACCTACTTGGCGAGGTTCTCCAGGTAGGACGGCGTCACGGCGCCCGCGTAGATGGTGCCGTTGTCGGCGATGAAGACGTTGATCAGCTTCGTCGAGAACAGCGTCCCGCCGTTGACCGGGGTGCCGAAGGTCTTGAGCTCGGCCAGCGTGTTCTTGCCGCCGGCCTTGCCGTCCTTGGCGGTGGCGGACGGGCTGATCTCGTAGACAGTCGTCCAGCCGGTGCCGACGACCTTGACGTCGTTCTTGCCCGCCTGGCCGGGGACGACGCCGTGAGGCTTCGTCGGGAGCGCCGGATGGGCCTTGCCCGGGGCGCCGGCCTTGTGGCCCTGGGCCGCCTTGGTGGTGACCTTCGCACCCGCAGGGGCGGAGAAGTCGAAGGTGCTCGCGGACGGCTTGTCGAAGGAGATCGCGGCGAAGCGGACGTCGGCGATCGGGCTGCCGCCGTCCGAGGGGTTCACCTTGACCTCGAGCGGCATGTAGTTCTTGGCGTCGACCGCGACCCGGACGTCGCCGATCGTCGAGCCGTGGCCCTTCGGGGAGACCACCAGGATGTAGACCGAACGCCCGGCCACCATGGAGGTGTTGTCCACGGAGACGTTGCTGTACGGCGCTATCTGCCGCAGCAGGTCCGCGGCCTTGGCCGGCGTGGTCACCGAGGGGGCGGCCTGGGCGGTCGCCCCGGTGTCGCCCTGGGCGAGGCCGGTGTAGTGCATGACCTCGTTGCGCTGGCTGTCGTAGGCCCAGGCGTTCGTGCCGTTGTGGACGGCGTGGACCGTGCGGCCCGCGTCCGTGATGCTGAAGCTCTGCTTGGTCTGGCCGTCGGACGCGACGTCCGCCGTGTGCGTGCCCGAGAGCAGCGCGAGGAGCTGCTGCTCGGCGAGCGCCGCCTGGGGGTCCGTCGTCCCGCCGGCCTTCGAGCCGACGGCCGAGGGCAGCGCGCTGAGCAGCTGGGACGGGATGCCCAGATCGACCGTGGCCTCGACCTTGCCGGAGAAGGTCTCGACGTGGCTGTTCAGCGTCCTGCTCAGCAGATCCTGGGCGCTCATCGCAGGCAGCGCGGGCCCCGCGGCCAGCGCCGTGCCGGCCGCCACGGAACCGGCGACGGCCGCGACCGCCACCGACACCAGCAGGACCCGCTTGCGGCCGGCGATCACGCCGCGGGCGCGGCTGCCCGCACGGTCCGGCGTGCTCTCCGGCGTGCTGCCCGGGCTGCCCGCGGTGTCATCGGTGGTGTTCGACATTGCTCGTCCCTCCGTCGTCGTACTTCGTGGTGCTTCGCTTCGTGGTGCTTCGCGTCGTCGTGTTTCGTCGTGCATCGTCGTGCGTCATCGTCTTGGACTCCCCACGATGACCCATTCAACGCCCCGGACCCGCCCCCCGGCATCGGCCCACGGGCGCAAAAGGCATTCCACCCCTCGTACTACGGAACCCTGAGACGATCTCAGGGTTCCGCCAGGGTCGGTCCGCACCACTCGTGCCCGTCCGCATCACGTTTCACTTGAAGGCGCTGCGCGTATGGTTCACCTCATGAAGGATCACCCGACCAGTACCGCCATGCGCCGCGCGCTGCACCGGGCCCGGCAAGGAGTCGCCCTGGACACGGCGGAGGCCGCCGTCCTGCTGCACGCTCGCGGCGAGGACCTGCGCGAGCTCTGCGCCACGGCGGCGCGGGTGCGCGACGCGGGCCTGGCTGAGGCCGGGCGGCCCGGCGTGATCACGTACTCGAAGAAGGTCTTCATACCGCTGACGCGGCTCTGCCGGGACCGCTGCCACTACTGCACCTTCGTCACCGTCCCCGGCAAGCTGCGCCGTGAGGGCCACGGCCTCTACCTCAGCCCGGACGAGGTGCTGGAGATCGCCCGTCAGGGCGCGGCGCTGGGCTGCAAGGAGGCGCTGTTCACCCTCGGCGACCGTCCGGAGGACCGCTGGCCGGAGGCCCGTGAGTGGCTGGACGCGCACGGCTACGACGACACCCTCGCCTATGTCCGGGCCATGTCGATCCGGGTGCTGGAGGAGACCGGCCTGCTGCCGCACCTCAACCCGGGCGTGCTGAGCTGGACGGACTTCCAGCGGCTCAAGCCGGTGGCCCCCTCCATGGGGATGATGCTGGAGACCACCGCGACCCGGCTCTGGTCCGAGCCCTCGGGACCGCACTACGGCTCGCCGGACAAGGAGCCCGCCGTCCGGCTCCGGGTACTGGAGGACGCGGGCCGCTCGGCGGTCCCCTTCACCAGCGGCATCCTCATCGGCATCGGCGAGACCCACGAGGAGCGCGCCGAGTCGCTCTTCGCGCTGCGCCGGGTGGCCCGGCAGTACCACGGGCTGCAGGAAGTCATCGTGCAGAACTTCCGCGCCAAGCCCGACACCGCGATGCGCTCGATGCCCGACGCGGAGCTTGAGGAGCTGGCGGCGACGATCGCCGTCGCCCGGGTCGTGCTCGGCCCCGCCGCGCGGATCCAGGCCCCGCCGAACCTGGTCGCTGCGTCTTTCGAGGACGAGGGGTCGTACGCGCTCATCATGGACGCGGGCATCGACGACTGGGGCGGCGTCTCGCCGCTGACCCCGGACCACGTCAACCCCGAGCGCCCCTGGCCGCAGATCGACGCGCTGGCGGCGCGCACGGCCGCGTCCGGCTTCACGCTGCGGGAGCGGCTGACGGTCTATCCGGAGTATGTGCGCCCGGCCCTCCAGGGGCGGCACGACGAGCCGTGGCTGGACCCGCGCGTACTCCCGCACGTCCGCGCGCTGGCCGACCCGGAGACCGGGTTGGCCCGCGAGGACGCTCTGCCCGTCGGCCTGCCGTGGCAGGAGCCGGAGGACGCGTTCGTCGCGACCGGCCGCACCGAGCTGCACCGCGAGATCGACGAGTCCGGACCTGGGGGCGGAAGGTCTGAGGACCGGCGCGGCGACTTCGACGAGGTCTACGGGGACTGGGACGCGCTGCGCGAGGTCGCCGCCGTGACCGGGGCTCCGGACGCGCGTGCTGCGGAGCGCTTGGACGGGGACGTGCGCGAGGCGTTGGCCGTCGCCGCCGAGGATCCGCGCCGGCTGACGGACGCCCAGGCGCTCGCGCTCTTCCACGCCGACGGCCCGGCGCTCGACGCGCTCTGCTCCATCGCCGACGCGGTGCGCCGCGACGTCGTGGGGGACACCGTCACCTACTGCGTGACCCGGAACATCAACTTCACCAACGTCTGCTACACCGGCTGCCGCTTCTGCGCGTTCGCGCAGCGCCGCACCGACGCCGACGCCTACACCCTCTCCCTGGAGCAGGTCGCCGACCGCGCCGAGCAGGCCTGGGCCGTGGGCGCGACCGAGGTCTGCATGCAGGGCGGGATCCACCCCGACCTGCCCGGCACCGCGTACTTCGACATCGCGCGGGCGGTGAAGGAGCGCGTGCCCGGCATGCACGTGCACGCCTTCTCGCCGATGGAGGTCGTCAACGGGGCCACCCGGACCGGACTCTCCGTCAAGGAGTGGCTGCGTCAGGCGCAGGAGGCCGGGCTGGACACCATCCCCGGCACCGCCGCCGAGATCCTGGACGACGAGGTCCGCTGGGTGCTGACCAAGGGCAAGCTGCCGGCCGCGACCTGGGTGGAGGTGGTCACCGCCGCGCACGAGCTGGGCATCCGCTCCTCGTCCACGATGATGTACGGCCACGTCGACCAGCCCCGGCACTGGCTCGGCCACCTGCGGCTGCTCGCCGAGATCCAGGAACGCTCGCTCGAACACGGCTGGGGCGGCTTCACGGAGTTCGTGACGCTGCCGTTCATCCACACCAACGCGCCGGTCTACCTGGCCGGCATCTCCCGCCCCGGCCCGACGATGCGCGACAACCGGGCGGTCACCGCCATGGCCCGGCTGCTGCTGCACGGCCGGATCCCGAACATCCAGACCAGCTGGGTCAAGCTCGGCGCCGAGGGCGCGGCGGAGATGCTCCGCTCCGGCGCCAACGACCTGGGCGGCACGCTGATGGAGGAGACCATCTCCCGGATGGCGGGCTCCTCCTACGGCAGCTACAAGTCGATCCGCGACCTGGAGGCCATCGCAGACGCGGCCGGCCGCCCGGCCGCCCAGCGCACCACCCTCTACGGGGAGGTGCCCGCCGAACGCCGGGCGGCTGCCCTGGCCTCCGACGGGCACCTGCCCGAGCTGCTGCCTGTCTTGGATTGACGCAGTTGGGCGCGCTCGCCAGGTGCAGGCTGCGGTCGGAGACGGTCAGCCCCTCGCCGCGGCTCGGCGTGAGCCGGAACCACCAGTGGTCGGCCTGGCCGAGTCCGGTGACGGTGACGCTGTCCGTCCCCGCGCCGTGCGCGACGGGGTGGGCGTAGTCGATCGACTACGGGGTGGGGCCGGCGTAGACCTGGACGCCGGAGAGGGCGTTGGCGGCGTCGGAGGCCCAGGAGACGGTGAAGCTCCCGTCGGCGTTCTGGGTCACGTTCGCGGCGGTGAAGGGGATCGGGTGCGCCCAGTCGATCGCGTGGGCCGCGCCGGAGTGTCGGTGGGCGTTTGCGTTGGCGTACGCGTCGCCGCCTATGGCGACGCTACCGAGGCTCAGGGCGGCGGTCAGAACCGCCGCGCCGGCCGGCCGGAAGGAGCGCTGAGGGGTCTTCATGGCGCCGCACGCTAGTGATGACACGTGTAAAGGTGAATGGCCGCGCACAAGATTCCCGGCGACCGGGAAATGAAGAGTCCGGCCGCCGGCCCGTCATGGAGCCGGCCCGAGCTCACCCATAGCGGGACAACTCACTCGTAGCGGTACAACAGCGAGTCCCGCTCGTCCCGCTGGATCTGCTCGATGGTCAGCCCCGGCAGGTTCAGCTGCGCGAGGGTGACCTCGGCCGAGCTGGGCTGGGCGTCGGCGGGCAGCCAGTTCTCCGGCTTCCACGCGTTGCCGCGCAGCAGCGACTTGGGGCAGTGCGGGTAGACCTCCTCGACCGCGACGACGAGCGCGCTGACCGGCGGCCTGCCCACGGCGCTCAGCTGTGACAGCAGCTCGGGGCGGGCCGAGATACAGGCGCGGCCGTTGACGCGGAGCGTGGTGGTGCGGCCGGGGATGACGAAGAGCAGCCCGACGCGGCCGGTGCTGATCACGTTCTGTAGCGTGTCCAGCCGCTTGTTGCCGGTCGCGTCGGGGATGGCCAGGGTCCGGTCGTCCAGCACCGAGACGAACCCGGCCGGCCCGCCACGCGGCGTCACGTCGGCGTGGCCCGCGGCGTCGGCGCTGCCGACGAAGACCAGCGAGGCGCAGCCGACGAGCGCGCGGGTCTGCTCGGTGAGGCGGTCCATCTGCTTGCGCAGGGCGTTGTCCTTGGGCTGCTCGTAGAGCTCGCGCAGGGCGTCGGTGGTGCGGACGGCGTCGGCGTGGAGGGCATCGAACAGGGTGGTGGGCTCGGTTCGAATCGTCATACTGACGATAATAGAGAGGGCGTCAATGACGGCGCTGGTCAGAGCTGTCGCCGGTGGACGGGTCAGCGCATCAGCTCGCCGGCGTTGACGAGCAGGGACTGGCCGGTGATCGCGCGGGCGCGGTCGGAGGCGAGGAAGATCGCGGCCTCGGCCACGTCGCCGTCGGTGGCGAGCTCAGGCAGCGCCATCCGGGAGGTGAGGCGCTTCTTGACCTCCTCCTCGGAGATGTTCTCGGTCGCGGCGGTCCAGGTGACGTAGTTCTCGACCGGCGGGCCCCACATCCAGCCCGGCAGCACGGTGTTGACCCGGATCCGCTCCGGGCCGAGCTCGCGGGCCATCGAGTACATCGCGCTGGTCAGCGCGCCCTTGGAGGCCGCGTAAGCGGCCTGCCGCACCTGGGTCGGCGCGGCGACGGAGGACTGCGTGCCGATGATGACGACGGAGCCGCCGCGTTCGCGCAGTGCGGGGAGGCAGGAGCGCGTCAGCTGCAGCGTGCCGAAGAGGTTGACGTCCATCACGCGGCGCCAGTCCTCGAAGTCGGCGTCGGCGAGGCCGCCGAAGTGGCTGTCCATGGCGGCGACGTGGATGACGGCGTCGATCCGGCCGAAGCGCTCGACGCCGAGGGTGGCGAGGGCGTCGCAGCGGTCGGGGTCGGCGATGTCGGTCCGCTTCCAGGCGGTCCGGCCGGGGTGGTCGGCTTCGATCTCGGCGGCGGTCTTGGCGAGGTTCTCCTGGGTCCGGGCGCCGAGGACGACGTTGGCTCCGTCCCTGGCTGCGGCCACCGCGACCCGGTGCCCGAGACCGGGGCCGACCCCGGAGACCACGACGGTGCGACCTTCGAGCAGCATGGGCCCTCCCGGACGGGGAATCAGTCGTATCTGACGCTGCGTCAGACTAGGGCTGAGCCGTCGGGAAATCCAGAGCGGGGACGGGGTGACAGTGGGGGGACGGGGTGGCGGCGGGCGGTCCGGTGCGGCGTGGTGCGGTGTGTCGCGGCCGCGACTACGCGATCAGCAGCCAGAAGCGGTCCGAGAGCTCCATCTCCGCGGACTGCCGCGCCTCCAGGGCCGCGGGTCCGGTGGTGCCCCACAGCGCGCTCGCCGCGGCCTTCTCGCCGGCCAGTGACTTGAGGGCGTAGGCGATCCAGTCCTCGGAGAGGGTCGGCACCAGGGCGAGGAGCGGGTCGACCTGCGACTGCCAGCGGCCGTCGACGGCTCGGCGGAGGATCTCGTCCAGGCGCTCCTCCCGTCCGCAGGCGCAGACCAGGGCTCGGGGGCTGAGCTTCAGGATCGTGGCCAGGTCGGTGGTCTGCAGGCGGTCGCCGTCCCAGCTCAGCTCCATCTGGGCGTAGTCGCGCGGGGAGACGCGAAGGCGCCGGGCGACCTCCTCCTGCGGGAGGTCGAGGGCGAGCCTGTAGTCGCGCAGCGACGCCGCGCGGCCGCCCATCAGCTGGCCGGGGAGACACCACAGCACGCGGGCCAGCGCGGTGAGTTCGCGCTCGTCGGGGTGGGCTGCGCCGGTCTCCCAGGCGATGACGAGGGCCGGCGGGGCCGGCAGGGCGTAGGAGTCCGCCAGGGCGCGGGCCACCATCGCTGGGCTCATACCCAGTGAGCTGCGCACGGCGCGTGCAGCCGCAGGGTCGAACGGGACGGGGGCGGCGGGGGAGGCGGACGCGCGTCTCGGCATGACCGGAGGTTATGCGGACAAGGTGGACGCGCCCAGCGCAGGATCACACAGGGTGGCGCCGAGGTCAGGGGCGCAGGGCTGGAGCATCATCCAGGGCGGACGGGATTCCTTGGGCGGCGATCGCTGCCCGGCCTCTGGGAAGTTGTCAGGATCTGACTTACCGTCAGCTCCATGACGGACGATCTGGAGCAGTACACGCAGCTGGCCGCGAGCGGGCCCTACGGCGTCGCCATCGGCAGCTCGCTGATCACCATGGTCGAGCCCTTGCCGGGCCACGAGTATGCGTACAACCGCTGGTACGAGGACGATCACTTCTATGCCGGGGCCATGGCGATGCCGTGGATGTTCTCCGGCCGGCGCTTCGTCGCCACCCGCGAGCTGCAGCTGCTGCGCTATCCGGAGAAGTCCGCCGTGGCCGAGCCGGTCACCGCCGGCTGCTACCTCTCGGTCTACTGGGTCACCGAGGGCCGCCACGACGCGCACATGCGCTGGACTGTCCAGATCAACAAGCGGCTCAACCGCGACGGCCGGGTCTACCGCGACCGGACGCACGTCTTCACGGCGTTCCAGCAGCATGTCAGCACCTACTACCGCGACGGCGCCGCGGGGCCGCGCGACATCCACGCGCTGGACCACCCCTACCAGGGGCTGGTGCTCGAGGTGATCGACACCGAGAACGCGGAGCAGCGACGGCAGCTGACCGACTGGCTGATGGACCGGCATCTGCCGTCCCGACTGCGCAGCGGCTCTCCGGCGGCGCTGTGCACGCTCTTCGAGCCGCTGCCGCTGCCGGTCGACCGGATGTCCTACGTGAAGCCGGTGGACGGGACCGACACCCGGCTCACGCTCATCTGGTTCCTGCAGCAGGACCCGCGCACCTGCTGGGACGCGTTCACCGGCCTGGACGGGGAGGTGGCCGCCGCGGTGCCCGGCGCGCGGGTGGAGTTGGTGGCGCCCTTCATCCCGACCCTGCCGGGGACCGACGCCTACGTGGACGAACTGCGCTGAGGTTGGGCGGGCTGCGGGTCGGGGGGACTGAGGGGTTCGGCGGGTACGGGTCGGGGGGACTGTCGAGAGTCCGCGTCGGCGGGACCGGGAATGTCCGGTCCCGCCGCCCGACCGGCGAGGGCGAGGGTCAGACCCGGTCGAGGGAGCCGGTGCCGACCTCGGCGAGGAACGACTGCCAGGCCTCGCGGGAGAAGCCGAGCGAAGGGCCGGACAGGTCCTTGGAGTCGCGCACGAAGACGGCCGCGCCGGGGCGGGCGACCTCGACGCAGGCGTTGGCCCCGGAGTAGCTGGACTTGCGCCAGTCGAGGGCGCCGTGGCGGTTGTCCTCTGTGATCATTTCCATCTCCAGTTCCGAATGAAGGGACCGGCAATCGGGTGATCGTGATTGCTGGTGTCAGTCTGCCCACACCGTCCGGTATCTGGGAACCTTGGGCCGTTCGTGTTCACCCGTTGGATAGCAATCGGTGAACTGTACACCACAGAACATTGCCTGTGGTGTATGCTCCCCGGCCACATCAGTGCGTGTGACGTTTCGCCACTTTGTCGACGAGCTCGCGGGTTTGCTCCGGTCCGAGTGCCTGTGCCTGCAGATGTTCGTAAAGCGTGGCATAGGCGCGTACATCCGTTTCCTTCTCCAGGTACAGATCGCTCGTGACGCCCTCCAGATAGACGACGGTGGCGTCCGATGCATCCCGGTACTCAAGGATGGAGAAGTTGGAGGTCATGCCGGGGTGTGCACCCACACTGAACGGCAGGACCTGCACGGTCACGTGCGGCAGCAGGCTGGTCTCGATCAGGGACTCCAGCTGCGCGCGCATCGTCTCCGGGCTGCCCACGACGCGGTGCAGGGCCGCCTCGTCGACGACGGCCCAGAGGCGCAGCGGCTCCTCGCCGTTGCGTAGCAGGTCCTGGCGGACCATCCGGACATCCGTGCGCTTGTCGATCTGCGCCGGCTGCGCTTCCGGCTGGATACCCGTCACCACCGCGTGCGCATACTCGCGGGTCTGCAACAGGCCGGGGATGAAAAGGGATTCATAGGTGCGAATACCTACAGCCTCCGCTTCGAGGCCGATATACACGCTATAGGGGACATCGCCGAATGCGTGCCACCAGCCGCGCTGACGGGATTCGCGCGCCATCGTCATCAGGCCGTCGATCATCGCCGAGTCGCTGACCCCGTAGACCTCGCACAGGTCGCGGACATCGCGCTGACTGATGCTGCGTCGGCCGTTCTCGAGTCGGCTGATCTTCGACTGCGAGACGAGCAGCTGCTGCGCGACTTCCTCGGCGGTGAGGCCTTTCTGCTCGCGCAGGCGTCGGAGCTCGGCCCCGAGGCGTCGGCGACGGACGGTGGGATTGACGCTGGCGGTCGACACGGACTCTCCTGGGCATTGATGGTGTGGCACGCCCCTGTGTCAGCAGAATGCCACTCGACACGCCCTCATGTGGCGCAATCGCCCGGGATCTTGACGAATCGGGTCGAAGAAGGAACGATTCTGCGCCCACACATGGAGAGAGCGACGGCGAAGGGTGGTCCGCCGTCGCTCCCGACCTTGTCGGTGTTACGTCTTGCTGCGGCCCGTGCCTTGCAGCCTGTGGCCCGTGCGCTGCTGCGCGCCTACCGGACGGCCGCCCGGACCATGCCGGTGACCGCCGCGGGCCGTGCCGCCGGGCGTGTCGGCGCCGGGCGTACGCCCGCCGCACGCAACTGAGCGGCCGGCAGGCCGTTCTGCACGTCCATGACCGCGTGCGCGACCATGCCGCCGAGGGGGTCGTACCGGATCAGGTCGCGCAGGCGCGACCTGGAGGAACGTCCCTCGTTGCCCGGGTAGAGATGTTTGCCCAGTCCTACGGCGTGGGCCAGGGCGGCGAGCGCGGCGGTACGCGGGTCCGGCGGTACGCCGGTCCGGATCGCCGTGTCGAGTCTTTCCTTTATGGCGCTGTTCGTGCAGTCGTCCGACGCCTGGTACCGGGTCGTCGGCAAGACCCCGCACACCTGGCCCGGCACCGCCTTGACCATGGCACACCGCTCCAGGTGCGCCAGATACGTCTGACGTAGGCCCAGTCTCGGGCCGCCGATCCACTGCACGGCGCGCACGGCACTGCCACGTCTGCGCAGCAGTTCCAGCGCGTGATCGAGGGTCGGGTCCCCGGTCGGCCGCGGGTTCACCACGGTGATCTGGTCCCCGTCCGGGACTATTCGTCCGGCCATGGCCAGCTCGACGAGCTGTGCTCCGGCCAGTCCGAGATCGAGCGTCTGTGGCTGCGCGGTGGTACCCGTGGCCGGGTCCAGAGCGAGCAACAGCAGCTCCTCGGGAATTGTTCTGCGGCTCCTGCCCATCCAAGCCTCCCCGCGTGGATGAACAACAGAGTGACGCCTCTCACACCCTGCTGTCGAGAGGGCCTTGAGAGTGACACGACTCCGTGATCTTTCGGAACCGTTCGGGTCCGGCGCCGCGTCTGGCCATGGAGCGGGTTCGCCCGGCGGAATCGCCGGTCAGCGGCCTGGCGAGCGGGATTGTCCCGGCGAGTGCAGGAGACTGGTGTGCGGTGCGCCCGGGAGACCGTGGTGCGCCGCGCTGTGACGCGCTGCCCTGGGCGGTCGCGAGCGGTCGTATGCATTCAGAGCAGGCTTGAGGAGGCTGGGTTACGTGGGTGAGTCCCCCGACAGGTCGAAGCGGACCGCGGGCGCGGAGCGGGAGGCGGAACGGGCGGGAGTCGACCCCGCGACCCCCGCCCCGGACATCGACCCGACCCCCGCCTCGGATATCGACGCGACCCCCGCCTCGGATATCGCGCCGCCGGACCACGAGGCCGGGGCGAGCCCGGAGGCTCAGGCGGACGAGTCCGGCGCGGAGGCGGCGGCTGACGCGCCTGCGGACCCGCCGACCCGCCCCCTGCGCATCGGCGACCTGGAGACCCCGCGCGAGCACCTTGCGGACGACGCGGACGACGCGGACGAGCCGGCGGGGCCTGCGGCCGCGGAGCGCGCTATCCGCGACCCTCGCCTCCCGGTCGACCGCGAGGACGACGACGCAGAGGCAGAGGCAGAGGCAGAGGCGGAAGCCGAACCGGAGACGGAAGCCGCGCTCGAGCCGAAGACGGACGTCGCGACCCGCACCTTGCGCGTCCCCCCGTTGGAACCGGCCCCGGCCTCCGCCCCGGCCCCGGTCGAGGACGAGACCGATTCCGACGCGGCCGCCGACGGAGACGACGGCGACAGCGACAGCGACGGCGATCGCCACGGCCCGTCCGCTCCCCCGAGCGACAACGCGGAGACGCGCGCCATGTCCGCGTTCCCGCCGGCGCGACCGGCGCCGCGCGGGCCTGCGGGATCGCCGGCGCCCGGATCGCCCGCCGGATCCTCGCCGTCCTCCTCATTGGCCGCGCAGCAGTCGTCCGCGCAGCAGTCCGGCGCGGCGCAGGCGCAGCCGCAGGGCGGCGTGCCCGCCGGGGCGACGGCCGTCGCGGACTCGCCGGAGACGACCGTCGAGGCCATGGACATCCTGGCCGGTCTCAGCTCCCGGCCGATGACCCCGGCCCGGATCGCGCTGCGCCGCGTCCGCCTCTGGGGCACGCTGCTGCTCGTGCTCGTGGTGGTCCTCGGCGCGGTGCAGCTGCTGCGCCCGCTGCCGGCGCCCAAGCTCACGATGACCGCCGCGTCGAGCTTCGCCTTCGACGGCGGGGCGCCGGGGCTCGACTGGCCGGTCAAGGGCCAGGCCGCCGTCGAGGTTCCCGGACTCGGGGTGATGGGCCACAGCGGCAGCGACAACCCGGTGCCGCTCGCGAGTGTCACCAAGGTCATGACGGCCTATCTCGTACTCCGCGACAAGCCGCTCAAGAAGGGCGAGCAGGGCCCGACCCTGACCGTCGACCAGCAGGCGGTGAACGACTACACCACCGGCACCGCCGGCGGCGAGTCGGTGATGAAGGTCTCGGCGGGCGAGAAGCTGACCGAGTATCAGGCGCTGCAGATGCTGCTGATCCCCTCGGCCAACAACATTGCTCGTCTGCTGGGCCGCTGGGACGCGGGCAGCCAGGACGCCTTCGTTCAGAAGATGCAGGCCACGGCCGCCGAGCTCGGCATGAGCAAGACCACGTACACGGACCCCAGCGGTCTGAACGGCACCACCAAGAGCACTGCCAACGACCAGCTCAGGCTGGCCAAGGCGGCCATGGCCGACCCGGTCTTCCGGGAGATCGTCGGCACCGCGTCCTTCACGCCGCCGGAGAACGGCCTGACCCAGAACAACAACGCTCTTCTGCTGAAGAACGGCGTCATCGGCGTCAAGACCGGCACCAGCAGTGCCGCGCTCGGCAACCTGATGTGGGCGGCGCAGCAGAAGGTCGGCGACACCACCGAGACCCTCTACGGCGTCGTGCTGAGCCAGCCTGCCGTCGGTGGGAACGGCGGCGGCTGGCTGCCGCAGGTGCTGGAGAAGAGCAAGAAGTTGATCGTCAGCGCCGAGGGTGCGCTGCAGTCGCACGTGCTCGCCAAGAAGGGCGACGTCGTCGGTTACGTGGACGACGGGCTCGGCGGCAGGACGCCCGTCGTGGCGACCCAGGACGTCTCCGTCGCCGGCTGGAGCGGGCTCTCGGTCGACGTCTCGCTGAAGCCGCAGGCGGGCGCGAGCCTCCCGCACAGCGCGGCGGCCGGGACGATCGTCGCCGACCTCGTCGTCGGCAGCGGAGCGAGCGCGCAGACGATTCCGGTGGCGCTGCAGTCGAACCTGAACGCGCCCGGGTTCGGCGAGAAGCTCACCCGGCTGGGGTGAGTGCGAGTGTGAGCATGATGACGGTGGCCGAAGCGTAGTCAAACGGACATATCAACTGAATGCCTTCAAAGCAGGGTGCTAATTCGGGCATTTCGCCTCCGCCTAGCTGTGAATCATGAAGTGACTACGTGACAGACGTCTCATCGGCGTCTTGGCGGCTTGAGGTTTCAGGCCGGACCTGCCTACGGTCGCCGTCATCCGCACTTAAGCGGAACTGACATCTCCGGAACGCCGAGTCCTGCCGCCGGTCATGTCAGACGTCACCCGACGCATTCACGGCAGGAGCGGGGGACCCAGGTAAGTCGCCGCGAGCTCAGCGCTCGCGGCTTGGGGTGAAGCCGTGACACAGCACGGCCGGGCAACTCCAGCCCGAACCCGACAGCTCACCTCGCAGGCGTGGGAGAGGACCCCACTTCATGCTGTCCAACGGCACTGGTCGCCACCGCGCGCCCAAAATCGCCCGCCGCACCTCGAAGCGCCTGCTCGCCACCGTCGGTCTGACCGGCGCCGGCATGGCCCTCCCGCTGGTCACCGCGACCGGCGCACACGCCGCCACCGTCTCCACCTGGGACGCCGTCGCCCAGTGCGAGAGCACCGGCAACTGGTCGATCAACACCGGCAACGGCTACTACGGCGGCCTCCAGTTCGACCAGTCCACCTGGGACGCCTACGGCGGCCAGCAGTACGCCTCCCGCGCCGACCTGGCCACCAAGGACCAGCAGATCGCCACCGCCGAGAAGGTCCTGGCCAGCCAGGGCCCGAGCGCCTGGCCCGTCTGCGGCCCGCAGGCCGGTCTGAGCCAGGGCGGCGGCTCGCCGCAGCTGAACACCTCCGGCTCGTCCAGCAGCTCTTCGAGCAGCGCGTCTTCCTCGAGCGCGTCTTCCTCGACGAGCGGCTCCTCCAGCAGCGACAGCGAGAGCTCGGACTCCGGCAGCTCCTCGGCCGCGAGCACCAGCACGCCGACCACCAGCACCCCGGCCGCCACCTCCGGCAGCTACACCGTGCAGGCCGGCGACTGGCTGTCCACCATCGCGCAGAAGGAGAAGGTCTCCGGTGGCTGGCAGCGTCTGTACCAGCTGAACAAGTCGACCCTGACCTCGGGTCCCGACTGGATCTACCCGGGCCAGCACCTGGTCCTCGGCGGCAGCGCCTCCTCGGCGTCCACCTCCTCCAGCTCCTCGGACACGGCGACCCAGTCCTCGTCGTCCGACAGCTCGGCGTCCAACGGCTCGTCGAGCACCGCCACCACGGCGACCAACGCCTCGTCGACGACGTCCAGCGCCAGCAGCTCCGGCATCGGCGCCGCGATCTCCTTCGCGGAGTCGCACGTCGGCGACTCCTACGTCTACGGCGGTACCGGCCCGAACACGTGGGACTGCTCCGGTCTGGTCCAGGCCGCCTACCAGCAGGCCGGCGTCTCGCTCCCGCGCACCAGCGAGGAGCAGGCCGCGGCCACCACCCGCGTCTCGCTCGACCAGCTGCAGCCGGGCGACCTGCTGTTCTGGTCCAACGACGGCACCGCCGCCGGCACTTACCACGTCGCGATCTACGTCGGCGCGGGCAAGTTCGTCGAGGCCGCCAACCCGAGCTCCGGCGTCAAGTGGGAGACCATCAGCAACTACACCCCGGACTTCGCGGGTCGCGTCGCCTGATGATCACCCCGGTCGACCGCTGATCGGCCGCTGATCGACCGCTTTACGAACGGGTTCTCTCCCCCTCACACACCCGGGGTACCGGACAACTTGTCCTGGTACTCCGGGTGTCGTGTCAGCCAGGCCTTGATGAACGGGCAGGTCGCCTTGACCTTGATGCCCCGGCCGATCCCGTCCTCGATCGCGGCGCGCGCCAGCAGCCCGCCGATGCCCAGACCCTCATAGGCGGGGCCGACGACGGTGTGCTGGTAGATGACGCGCTCGTCGTCGCGTACGTAGGAGGCGAAGCCGACGAGATCGCCCTCGATGCGCGCCTCGAAACGCTGCGCCTCGGGCACGTCGGCGACTGTGACCTCGGCCTCGGTCTCGCTCGTGCTCATCCTCGCCGCCTCCTCGCATGGCGTCCGCAGGCTCGTGCTTCGCCCACGCCTGTCTGACGAGTGTCCGTCACCCTGTCGGTTTTCGTGCGAACGGACACGCGTCCGCGCCGGACTCACTCCCGCCACCCGATGCGCTCGTGCGAGCCGTCGCAGAACGGCTTGTTCCCACTGGCCCCGCAACGGCACAGCGCCGCCCGCACCTCTCGCGCAGTGCCCCACGGCCCGTCGACCCGCAGGTCCCCACGGACCAGCAGCGGCCCGTCGGTGCTGGGGGTGATCACGGTCGGCCGCTCGGGCTGCTCGGCCGGACCGTCGGTCAGCACGTAGTGCAGCGCGCCGGTCGGGCAGCGGCGTACGACCTCGGCGATGTGCTCGGGGTCGGCGTTCGCCAGCTGGATCCACGGACGGGCCGCCGGATCGAACACCTCCGGAGCGCCGCGCACGCAGGCCTCGGTGTGCCGGCAGCGGCGGGCGTCGAAGCTCACCTCCACTCCGGGAGCGCGGTAGATCTTCACCCGGTCGCCGGGTGGCCATTCGTCGAACTCGCTCATGCCTCCATGGTGCGTCCGCGGCTCTGATCACGCGGCCTCACCACAGGTCGCCGTCGCGCCAGTCGCAGGTGAGCTCACCGGTCCGCTCCAGGGCGGCGGCGCTGCCCGGCAGGACGAACAGGCAGTCGTCGGCGTCCTCGGTCCTGACGATCCCGGCGGGTGTCAGCGCTGAGGTGGGGCCCTGCCAGCGCTGCCAGCCGCGTGAGGCATAGAACGCCATCGCCTCGTCGGTCGAGGCGAGCGCCCCGAAGTCGTAGGCACGCGCGATCACCCGCTCCAGTGGGGCCATCGCCGCTGCTCCGTACCCACGCCCGCGCAGCCGCGCCTCGACGCCGACGCCCTCCACGTACCCGACCCGCCAGGCCCGGCCGCCGTGCAGCAGCCGCCGCTGCACCACTGACGCGTGCGCGACGACGAGCCCGTCCTCGCGGACCAGCGCGTGCACGCCGCCGAGGGAGTGCTCCCAGTCGTCCTCGGCCATGTCGTCGAAGACCCGGTAGAGCAGTGCCCGTGCGTCCGCGAGGTCGGCGGCGTCCAGCTCGGCGGTGTGCGCGACGCGTACGTCGATGCGATCGGCCATGGAGTCAGCCTGCCACCTCGGGCGCGGCCCCGACCGGAAACCTGATCACTGCCCTGCCGCCCAGCCGCTACACTGGCGACGGTGCCGGACCCTGTCGGGCACCCATGCCTCATTAGCTCAGGGGATAGAGCACGGCTCTCCTAAAGCCGGTGTCGCAGGTTCGAATCCTGCATGGGGCACAGCAAAACGGACAAGGTGGGCACGGAATGTGCCCACCTTTCTTCATGCCTCGAAGGCATAAGCACAGGTCACGTTTGGCTGTGCTCAGGTCGGGAAGCCTGGGGGACCGGGGCCGGACCTGCACGTGATGTAGCGTCCGAACGTGATCGAAATGGACGCTCGTTTTCTTGGTATCGCAGATCTGGTCGAAGCCCCGTCCGTGGCGGTCGTGGTCGACGTCATGCGTGCCTTCACCGTGGCTGCCTGGGCCTTTGCCCAGGGGGCCGAAAAGATCGTTCTCGCTGAGTCGTTGGACGACGCTCTGGCGCTCAAGGCTCGTCACCCGGCGTGGGTGGCGCTCAAGGACGGGCCGCCCGCGCCCGGGTTCGACATGGTCAACTCGCCGGGCCTGCTGCGGTCTGTTGACCTTGGCGGACGGACCGTTGTGCAGAAGACCACGGCGGGGACGGTCGGCGCCCTTGCGGTCAAGGAGGCGTCGCTGGTGCTGTGCGCCGGCTTCGTAGTGGCGGAGGCAACGGCTCGGGTCTTGCGGACGCGCAGGAGTGACAGTGTCACGTTCGTGGTCACTGGCGAGGACGGGCAGGCCGATGAAGATCTGGCGTGCGCTCAGTACATCGCTCGGAGAGCCACCGAGGCTGCTGGGACGGATGCTGCCGTGTTCCTTCGCCGCGCTGCCGAGTCGCGCGCCGCGGCCGAGTTGGCGGAGGGGGTGCGTCAAGGAGTCCATCCTGATGACGTCGCGCTCTGTCTTGAGCTCGACAGGTTTCCCTTTGCCATGGTGGCGACCTTGGAAGACGCGCTCATGGTCCTGCGTCCGTGTGCCGTGCCTTCACCGGCCGAGGCCGACGAAGCCTCGACGCCGGCCCCTACACCTTCGACTGGCAGGTCCTGCGGACCCTCGACGACAGCCAGTTGCTCATGGTGATGACCGCACCCCGGGCAGCCCCAGCCTGCGCAACCTCGGTGTCGAACCCAGTCGCAGTTGACGTGGCCCGATCGCGGCTCAGCCGACCTCGTGGTCGCGGGCGGTGGCGAGTTCGCGGACCGCGTCGGCGACCGAGTGGAAGTCCTTGCTGAGGATGTGCGAGTGGTTGCTGGCGACCTTCTTGCTGATCTGGATCGTCGGGTTGCCGTCGAGCATCCGGCCCAGCTCGGTCCGCATGTCCTCCATCTCCTTCTCGGTCGCGCCCAGGTTGCCGCCGGTGCCGATGATGTACCGGGTCGGCGCGGTCACATCGGCGAAGACCGGGGCGAGGGCGCGGGCCGAGCAGAGGTCGATGAGTTCGAGGTTGATCTCGGCGTGCTGCGCGGTACTCATCCGGGCGGCGAGGCCGAGCGGGCGCAGCAGCGGGAACAGCGGGCTCAGCTTGCGGAACAGGTTCCGGACCTGCTCGCGGGTGGCGTCGTCGATCTCTACCGTCGGCATCGCGCCGTCGACGGACACCACCGCCGCGACGCGGTCGGGGTAACGGGCGGCCCAGTGCATCGCGATCAGGCCGCCGTAGGACCAGCCGACCAGGATCGGCCGCTCCACGCCCCGCGCCTTGAGGACGGCATCGAGGTCGCGGACGCACGCCTCGAAGGAGTAGTCGGAGGCGCGCTGCGACTTGCCGCGGGCGCGCTCGTCGTAGGTGATGTGGCGGTAGTCGCCGCCGAGGTCGGCGATGAGGCGCCGCCAGGGCTTCTGGTCGGCGTAGGAGCCGTTGAGGTAGACCACGGGAGTGCCGGTCCCGCCGGTGTCGGTCACGGCCAGGGCGGTGTCGTCGACGGTCACCATTCCGCTCCACGCGGACTGCTGCTTGCTGGTCAAGGCTTGCCTCTTCGGGTTGAAAGCGGATCAGGAGCGGTGCGGTGGAAGGTTACTGGAGATGCGGTGGTTCAGAGGGAGCGGGCGGTGATGTCGCCGTAGGAGGTGGTGGCGCGGATGTCGAGTTCGGCGGTGCCGTCGTTCTTGAGGGCGTTGCTGATGCGGCCGTGGCCCGTGCCGGCGTCCAGGGCGGCGGAGACGCCGGGGGCGGCGCCGACCGTGATGTCGCCCATCTGGGTGTGGAGATCGACCGTGCCGCGGACGGCCTCGGTGAGCGTGATGTCGCCGCGTGCGGTGCTGATCTGCGCGGGGCCGGTGAGGCGGCGGACCTCGACGTCGCCGTCGACCGCGGTGAGGCGGACACTGGAGGCCTCGTCGATCTTGATCTGGCGGTAGGCGCCGTCGAAGGTGACGTCGCCGAGGCGGCCGACGCCGCGGAGTTCGCAGCCGGCGGTCTTGGCCTCGAGGCGGGAGCCGGCGGGCAGTTGGACGGTGATCTCCAGGGAACCTGTGGGGCCGAAGTACTGGTTCTTGGGCTCAGGCGTGTGGATCTGCAGGACGCCGTCGGCGTAGGCGACCTGGATCTGCTCGGCGGCCTTCACGTCGCGGCTCTTGGCCGGGTTGGAGGGCCGCACCTCGACGGTGGTGTCGGCGCGGTCGGCGGCGATGAGCTGGATGCGTCCGGCGGGGATGCCCAGGATGGCGGTGATCGTGGCGGGGGTGTCGAACCTCAGCATGATGTGTGCTCCTCGTTCAGCTCTTCGTTTCTGATAGGCGAAAAGCTACGTTGCGTTCGAGGATTACGCAACATGCTCGTTGCATCTAATCGGCATTAGTACAGGTGAAAGCCGTAATTTCGTTGCAATGGGAGCGAATCTAACGCAATGACTGGCGCTCTGGTCGTTGCATCGGATTGAGAGTGAACGCGACGCAGGCGACACCCTTGGGAGCACGAGACTCCCAAGGGTGTCGCCGATGCACCGGCTGCCATCGGAGGCGCTAGGAGGGGCTGGAGAGCGCCTTCAGGTCGAGGATGGTGTTCCACATGCCGCAGTTGTGGCGGTCGTAGTACTGGCCGCTGGGAAGGGTGACGGCGGCCGGCGGTGTGAGGGACTGGGTGGGGGTGCTGGTTCCGGCCACGTAGCTGGGCCAGGCCGGCAGGCCCGCCGAGTTCGGGTCGCCGGTGCGGGCGAACGCGCCCCAGTACTGGCCGATCTGGACGGCCAGGGCCCTTTGGTCGGGGCTGAAGGCGGGGGTGGGGGGTTGGATGTCGGCGGGGTTGGACTGGAACAGGAACGGCAGATCCGCGTCGTGTGCGTCGGTGATGGCGCTGTATTGGCCGTGGACGTTGACTTCGAACGCGTGGGGGTCGGTGAACTCGTAGCTGTAGACGGGGGTGCCGCCCGTAGCGAGGGCGTCGCGGACGCGGCCCTGCCCGCAGGCGAACAGTGCGTCGGTCATGACCGCTGACATCGCGGCGGAGTTGCTGCCGTAGGTCAGCGGGTTGTACTTGGCGAGGACGACGGGGGTGGCAACGCCGAGGAACTTGGAACCGCGGTCGACGAGCTCGCTGAGGGTGAGGGCGTGGCCGTTGTTGTTCTCGTAGATCGCGGTGAACAACTGTCCTTCGTCGTGCGTGCTGCCGACGATGATCGGGACTTTGGTGTAGGCGCCGTTCTTGTACAGGGTGAGCCACTGGTCGGGCAGGGTCGGGACGCCGACGACGGGGGTCCAGTACAGCCCGAGGTCCTTGATCAGGTTCCAGCTCTCGTGGCCGGCGGCTAGTGCCTGGGCGGCAGGGACCGCCCGCAGGCAGGCGACCTGGGTGGCGGCGTCGGTGCAGCCGAGCTCGGTGGCGTAGGCGCTGTTGTTGCGTTGGGAGGCAGCAGCTGCGGTGGGCAGGTTGACCGCAGTGGGTGCGGACATGGAGATGGCCTTCTGGAACAGCCCAGCCGATCCGGGAGAGACGAGCTGGGCGAAGACGCTCTCCGCGCCGGCGGACTGGCCGGCGATGGTGACGTTGCCGCCGTCGCCACCGAACGCGGCGATGTTGTTCTTGACCCAGGCGAAGGCGGCCGCTTGGTCCATCAGTCCGTAGTTGCCCGATGCGCCGTTCTGCTCGGCTGACAGGGAGTCCAGGGCGAGCCAGCCGAACGGGCCGAGCCGGTAGTTGATGGTGACGACGATCGCGTTCGCGGTCTGGGCGAGGCTCGTGCCGTCCCAGTCGCCGCCGCTGCCGTTGACGAACCCGCCGCCGTGCATCCACACGATGACCGGGAGCCTGCTGTCGGTGGCCGTGCCGGGCGGGGCGTAGACGTTGAGGTACAGGCAGTCCTCGGAGCCACGGCCCTTGGCGTAGTCGGTGGTGTCCTGCAGACAGGCCGGTGCGGGGCTGGTGGCCGGGCGGACTCCGGACCAAGACGCGGCCGCCGCAGGCGGCTTCCAGCGGCGGCTGCCGGTGGGCGGTGCCGCGTAGGGGAGGCCGAGCCAGTGGGACCCGGCGGCGGTGACGACGCCCTGAACGGCTCCCTGGGCGGTGGCGACCGTCGCCGGAACCACGGCAGAGGCGCCGGCGGAGCTCATGGGCAGAAGCAGCAGCGACAGGGCTGTGGCTGCGCTCGCCAGCGCCCATCGGGCCGGACGGCGGGTCGGCCGCCACGGAGATCGGATGGCGGCGGAGCGGAGTGGTCTGCTCATCGGGGGTTCTCCTCGAGACCTTGAACCGGGTGGGATGGCCCACCCAGTGTCCGGAGCGTCACCGAGGCCCCGTTCAGATGACGGAAACTCACATCTCCCGTCCGGGATTTGGAGGAAGCGGGCGAGAACGGATGCGGCGGAGGCGGCCCGTCACGGCGCGGAGGCCGGTGGCGCCCACGGATTCACCGGGACGACGCCGACGGCGTAGCCGTCGGCGTCCAGGACCCTGCCCCAGGATTTGGTCGACCGAAGCACGACCCGCCGGTCGCTGACATGGACGGCGGGCCACGCCCCCCGGACGCGGCACAGGACTCCGGAGAGTTCGTGGAGGCTGTGCAACTGGAGGGTGGTGAACAGGTTCGCCCGGCCGACCAGCGCCGCGCACACCCGGATCTGCGGCCAGCCGCTCAGCTGCGTTCCGACCTCGTCTACCTGCTCGTCGGGGACGCGCAGCCACAGCGCGACCTGCGCGCGCCAACCTCCTTCGGGTCGGACGAAGTCGGTGCGGAAGTCCAGCTGTCCGCGCCGGACCAGCATGCCCAGGCGGCGTTTCACCGACTGCTCGGAGCGGCCGAGTGCGGCGGCCAGGTCGCGGTATCCGGCGCGGCCGTCGTCCTGCAGCGCCAGGAACAGCGCCTGTTCGAAGTCGTTGAGCCCCGGAGGGGGCGGAAGGGTGTCGGAGCGGGGGTCCTCGTCGCCGGACTGGATCTCGCTGGCCTGTTGGCGGCTGATGGCGCCCAGCCGCCAATGCGCGCCGGAGAACATCTGGGTGATGACGCTGCTCCGGACCCGCAACAGGCCAGGCACCTGGGGCAGGTCTTCCAGCAGCAGCCGTGCCAGGATCTGGGCGTCGGCGGCGACGACGAGCGCGTACAGGTCGTTCGTCCCGGTCGTCAGATGAACACTGAACACCTGCGGCAGAGCGGTGAGCGCGGCGGCTGTGGCCTGGACCTGCCCGGGAACGCACGTGGCCTCGAACAGTGCCCCGGACATGGGCAGTTGCGGGCCCGGCACCGAGGAGATCCAGGCCTGTCCCGCCTCGGCGAGCCGCCGCCATCGGCGGGCTGCGGTCACCGGCGACACTCCGAGCGCCGCGCCGAGCCTTTCGAAGCTCGCACGCGGGTTGACGTGCAGTGCGTCCAGCAGTGCGACATCGTCCTCGTCGACCCACCGTCGTGTGCGTTCGGTCATGCGGGTGAGTCTGTCGGACGGTGGCGCCGAAACCGCGGATCAAGCACGCCCGACATCGCACGGCCCTGTGTCATCACGTCATCCCGTCGCCGCGTCCGCGTCTGCGTCTGCGTCCGCGTCCGCGTCTGCGTCCGCGTCTGCGTCCGCGCTGAGCCAGCCGGGCCGGCTGGAGCCGCGCGGCACCAGAATCGGATCCCGCCAGCGTGGCGCGGTCTTGGAGAAGACGACCGGCGGGGCGAGCATGTGAACCTCGCCCAGCGGCGTGTCGGCATCGTAGGCGGCAGGCTCCCGCAACGAGCGTTCGGGACTTGTCGCCGCTCGGGCCGGGTCGACCAGGCCGAGGCTCTGGTACCACATGGCGGTGCGGGTCAGGCTGACGGTCACATGCCAGCTTCCGCCCTCCTTGGCCTGTCTCAGCAACGCTGCCGTGGCTCCGGCCGCCCCCAGGTAGCCGGTGATGAAGTCGTTGATCATTCCGGTGATCGGCAGCACGGGCTGCTGCTCGCTGCCCTCGATCACCATCAGGCCCGAGGCAGCCGACCCGTTCATGTCGAAGCCACCCCGCGCCGCCCAGGGCCCGCTCGACCCGTAGCAGGTCACCGACACGCTGATCAGGCCCGGATGACGCTGCGCCAGCGAACGAGGATCCAGACCGAGATTCTCCAGCTTCCCGCCGCGGTGATTGTTGACCACCACATCGGCGTCGGCCAGGAGTTCCTCGGCCAGTGCCCGGCCTCGGTCGGTGGTCAGGTCGAGGTAGGTGCTGCGCGAGCCGACATTGGCCTCGGCGTAGATGAAGTCGTGTTCGTAGTCGTTCGGCCGGGTCGCGCACAACACGTCCGCGCCCTGCTCGGCCAGCGTCCGCCCCACCGTCGGCCCCGCGATCGCGTGGGTGAACGACAGCACCCGCACCCCCTCCAGCGGACGGTCCGCGGGCTCGAACGCGCGCAGTGGAGCGTCCCCGACGCGTTCCAGCCCGATCACCGGCAGCTCGGCCAGCAGTGCTCCCTGCGGATGGGCCAGCCACTCCTGCGGGGTGCGGGCGATGGTGACGGGCAGCCCTTCCGCGTTCGCGGCCTCCTCCAGCGCTTCGGCGTCCCATCGCGCGAGGGCCTCGGCGATCCGTTCCCGGTCCGGCGGGACCCCAGGAACCGCTCCCACTTGGCGGCCAGGTGCGGGTACACCCCCGAGGGCATCACCGTTCGGCCATCACGCGTCCGGTAGGGAGTGAGCAGAAAGTGGTTGTCGGCCACCAGCGGGTGCGGTGGCAGCTCACCCGCGAGCTTCGGACTCCAGAACGCGTGCGGCGTGATCCCGTGCACGGCCTGGCGCAGATCCAGATGCAGATCCTGCGTTGTCCCCGTCCGGTATCGGTGCAACGCGGCCGCTCCGACCGCACACGCCATGATCGGGACGCCGATCGCCGCGCCCAGTCGATGCCGCGCCGCCACGATCGGATCCTCCCCGGCGAAACTCACTCTCCCCCCGACATCCGCGGTCGACAGCCCGACCTCACCCAGCAGCTCCTCCAGCGCCTTCCCGGCATCACCACTCATGATCAATCCTCCGCTCGGTACCGCACCTCACCGCCGAGCATGAACACCGACGCCTAGCGGAACCCGATCGTGAAGGAAACCGCCATTCATCAGCGAGCTGCGATGGAAATCGCCGCGCCGTCCACGCACTGACTGCTCACACGAGACTCAGGGGCGCCTCATGGATTCGGGCGGCACCGTCGACCGCAACGGAACAGCGAGGAGTGCTCAGATGAATGTCCATGAGTCGGCGAACTCCCCGGAGGCCAGCACGGAACCGACGTCGGGTGGTGTCGGCCGAGGCAAGGCCGGGCGGCTGTTGGTCGGTGCGGCGGCGGTGGTGTGCGTGACCGCGGCCGTGGCCGGCTGCAGTGCCACGAACGGCACGTCGAGCACCGCGTCCAGCAGTGCAACGGCTTCGGCCACGGCGGGGCAGAGCGCGCCGCCGTTCGGCGGCCCCCGGCAGGGTGGTGGAGGAGCGAACGCACGGTCCGGTCCTGCCGCAGGAGGCTCCAGCGGCACGGTGGCGAGTGTGTCCGGCAACGGCTTCACTCTCACCACTACGGCGGGTCAGAAGGTGACGGTGACCGAGACCGCCGGCACGGTCTACCAGGTGGGGACGGCTGCGGCGTCGGCGAGCGCGGTGGCGGTGGGCAAGCCGGTACTTGTGCTGGGCACCACCAACAGCACGAACATCACGGCCACCCAGGTCACCGTGGAGCCGGCGGGCAGTGCCTACACGACGCCCTCTTCGCAGGTCCTTCCGTTCCAGCGGGGGACGAAGAGCGCCTCGAAGCAGGTCGGTCAGATCCCGGCCGACTACAAGGAGGGATCGGGCACCATCCAGAGCGGGACGGTGGCCTATCGGGCATCGGAGGCGGCACTGGCCGCCTACCCCGGAGGGATCGCGGACCGCGTCGTGCTGCTGAGCAACGGTGAATACGAAGTTCACTACATCGGCGTGAACTGGCCGCACCATGTCTTCGTCAGCAGCAGCTTCCAGGTGCTCGGCGCGTACTGAGCATTTCGACGAGGTCTACGGGCGCACGGTGAGCACCAGCTTGCCCGTGACGCGCCCAGACTCGGCTTCCGCGTGGGCCTTCGCGGCTTCGGCGAGCGGGTAGGTACCGAAGACGTGTGCGCGCAGCTGTCCGGATTCGGCGAGCGCGGCGATGCCGACCATGCCCGCCTGGTCGTGTTCGACCACGAGCGTCGCGACCCGCACCCCCAACTCGGCGGCGCGCTGATTCGCCTCGTCCAAGGCGACGGGCAGGCTGGTGACCAGGACGCCGCCCGGCTTGAGCGTCTCCAGGGAGCGGAGCCGGTCGGTGCCGCCGACCAGGTCGAGGACCACGTCGATGTCGTGGGCCTGCTCCGCGACGTCCGCGGTGCGGTAGTCGATGACCTGGTCCAGGCCCGGCCCGCGCAGGAAGTCGCGCTTGTCGCCGGACGCAGTGCCGATGACGTACGCGCCGCGCGCCTTGGCGATCTGCACCGCGACGTGGCCCACGCCGCCGGCTGCCCCGAGGACCAGCACCCGCTGCCCCGGCTGCAGGCGGGCGGTGTCGACCAGCGCCTGCCAGCCGACCAGCGCCACCATCGGCAGCGCCCCGGCCTCGACGTGGCCCAGCGCGGACGGCTTGGGCACGAAGGCGCGGACGGGGCCGGTGACGTACTCGGCGTACGCACCGGCTCCGTGCGGGTACGGCAGCCTGCCGAAGACCTCGTCGCCGGGCTTGAACAGCGAGACGCCGAGACCGACCGCCTCGACGACGCCGGAGACGTCCCAGCCGAGCGTGAACGGCGGCTCGCCGAGGGGCGTAGGGGAGCTCGGAAGATCGAATGGGAGAATTCCGGGAGCCCACCCGCCCCGTCTCACCCGAACAGCCTTGGAGTGCACCCCGCATGGACGACGTCACTGACACGGAGCCGCGAACCGCGGCCGCCGAGTCGCCGGCAGTCCCGCCACCGACCTGGGCGCGCGTCGTCACGCGGGGGCTGGACCCGCAGAACATCATCGTCGGCGTCCTGGTCCTCATCGGCGTCGTGCGCCATGGGTGGGCCGGGGTCGGGTGGGCGGTGTTCGCGGCGCTGTTCGCGGGTGTCATCCCGCAGGGGATCATCAAGTTCGGCATGCGGCGCGGCACGCTGGGGGACCGTTACGTCGGTGACCGGGCGAAGCGGGCGAAGGTGCTGCCGGTGCTGGCGCTGTCGGTGCTGGTCGGCCTGCTCCTCATGTGGCTGGCGGGCGCGCCGCAGGAGATCGTCGCGATGATCGTGGCGATGCTCGCCACGCTGGTGCCGATCCTGGTGATCACCGCCGGGTTCAAGTGGAAGGTGTCGATCCACACGGCCGTCTCCGGCGGTGCCGTGGCGATGCTGTCCGTCGCGCTCGGCGCCTGGTGGCTGCTCGGGTACCTCGGGGTCGGCCTGATCGCGTGGTCGCGGGTCGTCCTGCGGGACCACACCGTGGCTCAGACCGTGGTCGGGGCCGTGGTGGGCGCTGTCACGGCCGGGCTGGTGTTCCGGGCCTGTCGCTGCGGGTCGCTGACGGCGAAACCTCAGGAGCCTCAGGAAACCTCTCTGCGGGCGAGCAGCTGGACCTCCCGGAACTGGCGACGGTCGGTGGGGCCAGGCTCGCAGATCAGGCGCGCGACCTCCGCGAGGCCGGCGGCGCGGAGGAGCGCGGAGAGCTGGTCGGGGGACCAGCGGTAGGCGGTGGCCACTCTGTGGTCGTAGGACTGCGTCGGCAGGGACGGCTCGTCGGTGGCAGAGAAGCCGATCAGCAGGTGGCCGCCGGGCGCCAGGACGCGGTGGAACTCCGCGAGGACGGAGGGGACTTCCTCGGGCGGGGTGTGGATCACGGACCAGCGCGAGAGCACCCCGGCCAGGCCGGCGTCAGGGAGATCGAGCGCGGACATCAGGCCCACCTCGAAGCGGAGGTCCGGGTTGGCCTCGCGGGCGAGCGCGATCATCACCGGGGAGGCGTCGACGCCGAAGGCCGACAGCCCGAGATCGCGCAGGTACGCCGTGATGTGGCCGGGGCCGCACCCCAGGTCCGCGACCGGGCCGCCGCCGCCCGCGCCGACGAGCTCGGCGAAGGCGCCCAACAACGCACGGTCCAACGGAAGTTCGCGGAGCGAGTCGCGGAACTGCTCGGCGTAGGCGGGAGCGACGGCGTCGTACGCCTCGCGCGTGACGTGGAGGGGAAGGGCCTCGGTCATGCCCGAGACCCTAGTCGGCCGGGGCGGCGTTCGGGCGCGCTTCCTTCACGGGCTTGTTCATCATGCTCACAACAGGTGAATTTCCGCGCAAGGCTTCCCGGCATCACTTGTCGCGTATGCGACATGCCGTCACCGTGGCTGGCGGCGGCCGGTTCCGGTCGCCTCGGAGCGATTCGGAAGCCTTCGGGAGACCACCGTGATCCGAAAGACCGTCACCACCCTCGCCGCCGCAGCCGCGGTGCTGGCCGGTTCGCTGGTCGGCCTCGGCGCGGCCGCGGTGACCGCCGCGCCCGCGGCCAGCGCCGCGACGACGGTGCCGCACTTCGACCACATCGTCGTGGTGATCGAGGAGAACCACTCCTACGGCGAGATCATCGGAAGCTCGTCCGCCCCGTACATCAACAACCTGGCCGGCCAGGGGGCGCTCTTCACGCAGTCGTTCGCCGTCAGCCACCCCAGCGAGCCCAACTACCTGGAGCTGTTCTCGGGTTCGACCCAGGGCATCAGCGACGACAGCTGCCCGCACACCTTCTCCGGGCCCGACCTGGGCGGTGAGGCGATCGCGGCGTCGGTCAGCTTCACGGGCTACTCGGAGTCGATGCCGTCGGACGGCTACACCGGCTGCACCAGCGGCACCTACGCGCGCAAGCACAATCCGTGGGTCAACTTCAGCGACGTCCCCGCTGCGAGCAACCGCACCTTCGCGGCCTACCCCACGGACTACACCACGTTGCCGAAGATCGGCTTCGTCGTGCCGAACCTGAACAACGACATGCACGACGGCACGATCCAGCAGGGCGACAGCTGGCTGCAGAGCAACATCGACGGCTACGCGCAGTGGGCCAAGACCCACAACAGCCTGCTCGTCGTCACCTGGGACGAGGACGACTCCAGCGCCAGCAACCAGATCCCGACGCTGATGGTGGGCGCGGGCGTCACGGCGGGGCAGTACTCGGAGCACATCACGCACGACAACGTGCTGCGCACCGTCGAGGACAGTTTCGGGCTCGCCGCCGCCAACAACAGCGCGAGCGCCACCCCGGTCACCGACATCTTCGGTAGCGGCGGCGTCAACACCGTCACGGTCACCAATCCCGGCAGCCAGACCGGCACCGTCGGCACCGCGGCCTCGCTCCAGATCAGCGCGAGCGACTCGGCCGCCGGGCAGACGCTGAGCTATGCCGCGACGGGCCTGCCCGCCGGGCTCTCGATCAACGCGACGACCGGTCTGATCTCGGGCACGCCGACCACCGCAGGCACCTCCGCGGTCACCGTCACCGCCACCGACGCCTCCGGCTCCAGCGGGAACGCGAGCTTCAACTGGACGGTCAACCCGCAGGCCACCGAGACGGTCAGCGTGAACAACCCCGGCAACCAGTCCACCACCGTGAACAGTTCGGTGTCCCTCCAGATCTCCGGCTCCGACTCGGCCGGCAAGTCGCTGACCTACAGCGCCACCGGACTCCCGGCCGGGCTCTCGATCAGCGCGACGACGGGTCTCATCTCCGGAACCCCGACCGCCGCCGGAACCTCCAGCGTCAAGGTCACCGCCTCCTCCGGCACCGCGTCCGGCTCGGCCTCCTTCAGCTGGACCGTCAACCCCAGCGGCGGCGGCTGCACCAGCCCCGGCCAGAAGCTCGGCAACCCCGGCTTCGAGACCGGCTCCGCCTCGCCGTGGACCATGACCGCGGGCGTGCTGAACAACGACACCGTCAGTGAACCCGCCCACTCCGGCAGCTGGGACGCCTGGCTCGACGGCTACGGCACCACCCACACCGACACCCTCGCCCAGTCCGTCGCCGTCCCGGCCGGCTGCACCGCCACCTTCTCCTTCTGGCTGCACGTCGACACCGCCGAGACGACCACCACCACGGCCTACGACACCCTCAAGGTCCAGGTCCTCAGCAGCTCCGGCACCGTGCTCGGCACCCTGGCCACCTACTCCAACCTGAACGCGGCCAACGGCTACACCCAGCACTCCTTCAACCTGTCCAGCTACGCCGGACAGACCGTCACCCTCAAGTTCACCGGCAGCGAGGACTCCAGCCTCCAGACCAGCTTCGTCATCGACGACACCGCCCTGAACGCCTCCTGACCGTTTCCTGACTGCCCTCTGGTCGTCTCAACTCCGCTGCCGCCCACGGGATGTCGTTCCGTGGGCGGCATCTTTCGGACATGTCGGGGGAGCGCTCTCCGACTCCTGCTGAACAAGGCGCAACCGGGGGACGAACAGCCGATCGAGCCATGACAGGAAACCCTCCTTCCACCCACACACTGGACCTGCGCCGACGCACGTGCACATCGGGTGGGGACACGAAGGACACAAGGGGGCGTCGCCGTGGGCGAGTCGCTGGTCGGCAAGGGGCGTTGCAGCGCCGGGCAGAGCGGGAACGGGTTGTACGGGTGGCGGCTGAAAGCCGTCAACGGAAGAGTCGTCGGCGTCTCGCCGCCGCAGTACCGCACCGAGGAGGCCGCGTTGACGGCGTGCCGCGGCCTGCTGCGGGAGGGGCTGGAGCGGCACGCGCGGATCGCGCACGTGCACGAGGGCGTCGGCTGGGTCTGGACGGTCAGCATCACCGAGGGGAAGACGCTCGCTCGGTCGCCGCGCGCCTACGAGCGCTACGCGACCTGCCGCAAGGCGCTGGGGACGTTCATGGCCCTGCTGGAGCGGTCGTGACGACGCCCGTGCGGGAGCAGGAGGCGCGGCTGCCGCGCCGGCCGCGGCTGGTCGCGGTCCGCGGCGCGGGCGCGCAGGTGTCCTGGACGCTGCTGGCCGCCAACGGTCGGCCGCTGGCCCGTTCGACGGGCCTCTTCGCCGGGGACGACGAGCTCGCCGCCGCGCTGCGCGAACTCCTCGCGGACCGGCGCGAGCTGCGCTTCGGCCTGACCCAGCCGGGCGGCAGCCGGGAGTGGGGCTGGACCGCGTATCTGCCGGCCCGCCGCAGCGGCAGCAGGGAACGGCAGCCGGTGGCCCGCAGCGCGCGCGGCTACCTGCGGATGGACCAGTGCCGACGCGGGGCCGCGGGCTTCACGGCGGCGCTGGACTTGGTGAACGAATCGTGGCCAACCGGCAGTTGAACCCCCACCGCGAGAAGCACGGCCGGTGTGCGGTCCGGACCTCGCAACCACGGTGAGCTGCGACCTTGCAGCGGGCGGCAGAGCTGCCGCCGCCGTGTCGTCCTTGTCGCGATCCGGGGCCGCAGCGAGGCTCGTCGTCGCCGGGGCCCGAACCGAGGCCGCGGAACGCCTGTACGACCCGCCCTCGTGGAGGACCGGAACATGCGCACCATGCCGCTGTCCAAGCCGCTCATCGCCGTCGCGATCGCCATCGGCGCGACCGCCCTCGCCGCCGGCCCCGCCCTGGCCGACCCGACGGTCACCCCCGCCGCGACCGACATCGTCGGTGTCGGCTCGGACACCACCCAGGCGCTGTTCAACCAGCTGTCGCACGACTACACCGGTACCCCCAAGCTCTACAGCTGGGACGCGACCGGTACCAGCCCGATCACCCCGAAGACGGGTGCGAAGTCCATCGCCCGCCCGAACGGCTCCAGCGCCGGCATCGCCGCCCTGGCCGCCAACACCAGCGCCACCATCGATTACTCCCGCTCCTCGCGCGCCCCGAAGACCGGTGACCCGACGGGCCTGTCCTTCATCGCCTACGCCAAGGACGCGGTCTCCTGGGCGGCCGACGCCAGTGGCGACGCCCCCGCGAACCTGACCACGGCGGACCTGAAGGGCATCTACACCTGCTCGATCACCAAGTGGAACCAGATCACGGACATCTCCGGCTACACCGGTTCCGCCAACACCATCCAGGCCTTCCTGCCGCAGGTCGGCTCCGGCACTCGTTCCTTCTTCGAGGGCGCCATCGGCGTCACCGACGCGACGGTCGGCGCCTGCGTCAACCAGACGGTCGAGGAGAACGAGGGCACCAACCCGCTGCTGCAGACCAAGGACGCCATGGTGCCCTACTCCGTGGGCCACTACATCGGCCAGGTCTACTTCGGCCACACCACCGCGACGGACGCCCCCGGCCCGCTGACGGTCCGCCAGACCAACGGCGTGACCCCGATCGACACCGTGAACCACGTCATCACCTCGGCGTACGCGCAGACCACCTACGCGCGCAACCTCTACACCGTGGTCCGCACCGCCGACTGGAACAAGGGCGACGCGCACGCCACCGCCCTGAAGACCCTGTTCGGTTCCACCGGCTGGGTCTGCAAGAACACCACCGCCCAGGCCGACCTGAAGAGCTACGGCTTCCTGTCGCTGGCGCTCTGCGGTGGCATCACCACCACCTGATCCGCCTGCTCCACCTCTTCCCCCGGTGACGGGTCGGCGCGTCTGCGCCGGCCCGTCACCGGCCGTCCGACGACCGTCCTTTCGCTCACGTATCAGGCGTCTCATTCCAGGAGTGACCATGCAGATCAAGCGAATCGCCCTGCTCCCCGTCGCCGGAGTGCTCGTGTTCGGCGCCGTCGCCGCGTCCGCGCCCTCAGCCGTCGCCACCACGCCCGCCTCCGGAAGCCTCGTGCTGACCGAGAGCAGCGCGTACATCAAGAGCGCTCTGATCGAGGGCATCGGCGTCGTGGTCGGTTCCCCGGCCACCGCGAGCTGGAGCTCCACGACGGGCCTCAGCGGCGCCTTCCCGGTCACCGGCGGCGACGCGGTGCTCAACCAGTACGTCGGCTCGGTCCAGTTCGGCGGCACCCTCGTGGTGATGGACGCCCGCACCCGCCGTTCGGTGACCTTCACGCAGCTGGCCTTCGACGACTTCAACGGCGTCTTCACCGGCATCCCGCAGGGCGGCACGACGCCGGTTCCGCTGCTGGACCCGAGCGGTGACCTCAGTGTTTCGGTCAACGCGGGCGTGCAGACCTTCACGGCCTCCGAGACCGACCTGGACCCGGCCGCGGCGACCTACCTCGACCACGCGCTCAACACCGCGTTCTTCAAGGCGGGCGCCGTCGTCGGCACCCTCGCCGTGAACTTCACGCCGGCCTCCTGACGCGAGCGCCTCGCACCGCCCTGCGAGTTCGACGGGGCGCCCCGGGCAGGGGCGCCCCGTTGGTGCCTCATACATCTGGCGGTTCGTCATCTGTCATGTCTGCCAGGCCAAATGAGCCACAGACGAGTCGGGAGCTGGGGATGCGATCGAGACACGTACGCGCGGGCGGGACACTGGCCGCGACGCTGGGGGCCATGATGCTGCTCCTGGCCGGAATCCTGCCGCAGGCCGCACCTGCTCAGGCCGCCGCACCTGCCGAGGCCGCCACGCCGTCGGGGGGCGGCGCGGTGACCGTGGCCGGACCGCCGGTCTGGCAGCCGGCCAAGGGCACGTACGGTGCGCGCGGCAAGGTCACCGTGAGCCCCGCGGTGAACCTCACCGACCAGGTGGTGCACGTCAGCTGGACCGGCTTCACGCCGACCACCGACGGTTCTCCCACCCCCGTCACGGTCGACCTCGTCCAGAGCCCTCACGTGTTCTACGGGGTGCGCGTCTATGAGTGCCGCGGCGCCGACCCGAAGATCACCGACTGCTACGGCAGCAGCCTCTACGGCGCCGATTCGAGCAAGGGCTTCCAGCAGCCGATCCCCGTTCCCGGCTCGACCACGCCCGAGTTCCCTTCGAACGCGGTGCTCGCCGCCACTCATCCGGACGGCAGTGGCCAGGCCGACCTCGAGGTGTGGACGGCGCACGAGAGCCAGAGCCTCGGCTGCGACGTCAGCCACGCCTGCTCGCTGGTGGTGGAACCCAACTACGGGGGTGATCCCCTCGGCTATCAGAACGTGCTCGGCATCGGGAAGCCCGGGTGCGAGAACCACACCTGGGACACCGACACCAGCTATGCCGCCACGGCCGCCGACGTGATCATCTCGACCAATGACGTGAACAACGGGAACTACGACGGCGAGCAGTGTGCCTGGACACACCACGTGGTCGTGCCGCTGAAGTTCGCGCCGACCCCGTCGGACTGCCACGCGCGAGCGGCCGACTTCACCGTCCGGGGGCTGGAAATGGCCAATCGGATGGTGCAGCTGTGGCGGTCCGGTTTCTGTCTGGGCACCGGCCCGCTCTCCGTGCAGTACACCTCCAGCGGCGGGGAGCCGCAGGCCCGTCAGGCGTTCCTGCACGGGACCGGCGCCGACATGGCCCTCACGGATTACCCGGACACCGCATCCGCGCCCCGGCCCTACGTCTACGCGCCACTCGCCACCAGCGGCATCGTGGTCGCCTTTCGGGCGGATGACCGGATCACCGGCGCCCCGATCCCCGCGATGAAGCTCAACGCCCGGTTGCTCGCCAAGCAGCTCACCCAGTCCTATGTGGGTCAACAGGATCCGAACGCCTACGACTCGACCAAGGGCAATCCCCCGTGCCTCTACAAGGACCCCGAGTTCCTGCAGCTCAATCCGGAGGGCCCGCACGGTCCGCACTGGCCCGACTGCGGCAATGCCAACGGCGGCGGGGCACTACCGGTCGTGGTCGGCGGTACCACGGATCTGGTCCAGCAGCTCACCAGTTGGATCGTCGCTGATCGGGATGCGGCCTCCTTCCTGGCCGGCACCCGCGACCCGTGGGGCATGCACCTCGACACGTACTACGAGAAGCCCGCGTTCGCCGGCTATCCGGTGAACGTGTTCATCCCGCAGGACTCCTCCGGCGTCGGCGCGGGCGGGATCACCCATATGAAGAGCTACGAATGGAACCCGCTCCTCGGCGGTCTGGTCCAGGTCGGCCGGGCGATCCTCGCGTCGCAGCCGAGCGACTACGTCTGGCTGCCGGACGCCAACGGGAACCACCCGAAGGCGTCGCCGGAGCCGGTGGGCCAGCGCACCATGATGGCGATCATGGACGCGGGACAGGCGTCCGCCTTCTCGCTCCCGCAGGCGAAGCTGCTCAACCCCGCCGGCGCCTACGTCGGCCCGGGCAACGCGTCCTTCGGTGCGGCGGTCGCCGACATGGCGACCGACCCCACCACCGCCACGGCGATGCTGCCCTACGCCTCTCCCAGCAGCACCAACTTCGGGGCGGACAAGGCCGCGTACCCGCTGGCCACCGTCCAGTACGCGATGCTGCCGACGCACGGGCTGTCCTCGGCCAAGGCTGCGAAGATCGCGGACTTTCTCACCCGAGCCGCCGACCCGTCCGGCGGTCAGCAGCCGGGGTTCGAACCGGGGAGGCTCGCGGCCGGGTTCGTACCGCTGACCGGCGCGCAGCGCACCCAGCTCACCATCGCGACCTGCGACGTGCAGCGTCAGGACGGACAGAAGCCCGGCAACCAGAGCCCGGCCTCGCCCTGCACCCCCGCGCCGCCGAGCACGACGGGCGGCACCACAGGCTCCGGCGGGACGACCTCGGGCGGCACGACGGCTGGGACCTCCGGTGGGACCACAGGCGGAGCCGTCTCGGCGGGAACGACGGCCGGGGCCGGCGGCAAGGTCAAGCGCCAGGCGCTCGGCTCCACGCAACCCGTCGCCGTGGGATCGCCGGATCCGAACCGGGTCGGTGACCAGCGGCTGCTGCTGCCGATCCTGCTGATCGCGGGCGGGGTGCTGCTCGTCGGGGGGCCCGCGACGCTGGTGCTGACCGGGACCGGCGCGGGGGCGCAGCTGCGGCGTGGCAGCCGCCGGGCGTGGGCGCAGGCGCGGGGTTGGACGCGGAGCGCGGTGAGCCGTCGTGGCTGAGGCGGTTCTCGCGGCGGATGCGGAGGAGGACCGGCCGCGTCGGATCGACGCGCCGGTCACCCTGCCGGACAAGTTCTTCCGCGCCGGGCTCCGGGTGGCCGGACTCTCGGTCTTCGCACTGATGGGTCTGATCGCGCTGTTCCTGCTGCTGCGCGGCTTCCAGGCGCTGAGGTTCACCGGCTGGTCCTTCTTCACCCAGTCCGCCTGGAAGCCGCAGGGAGGAGTCTTCGGCATCGCGGCAGTGCTGCCGAACGGGATCCTGATCGCGCTCGTCGCCCTGATCATCGCGGTGCCGGTGGCGTTGACGACCGCGGTCTTCATCTCCGAGTACGCGCCGCTGCGGATCCGGGCGACCCTGGTGAGCCTGATCGACCTGATGGCGGCGATCCCGAGCATCGTCTACGGCCTGTGGGGGTTCTACTTCCTGCAGCCGCTGATGGTCGGCCCTTCGCGCTGGCTCAGCAACCACCTGGGCGGGGTGCTCCCGTTCCTCAAGGTGCGGACCGGGGACATCGGCACCTCCTACACCTCCTCGACGTTCATCGTCGGGACCGTGGTGTCGCTGATGATCATCCCGATCATCACCTCGCTCAGCCGCGAGGTGATGTCCCAGACGCCGCGCGGCGAGCGGGAGGGCGCGTACGCCCTCGGCAGCACCCGCTGGGGGATGGTGCGAAGCGTCGTACTGCCGTACGCGCGGGGCGGCATCGTCGGCGCGGTGATGCTCGGCTTCGGCCGGGCGATGGGGGAGACCATCGCGATCGCGATGATCATCTCGCCCTCCTTCTCGCTGGCCTGGCACGTGCTGGAGAACGGCGCCAACTCCATCTCCGCCCTGATCATCCTGCGCTTCGGCGAGTCGGACTCGTTGGGACTCTCCGCGCTGATGGCCGCCGGCCTGGTGCTCTTCCTGCTCACCTTCGCGGTCAACCTGGCGGCCTCCGTGATCATCAACCGCTCGCGCTCCGGCGCGTCGACCGCCGACTGACAACGGAAGGAGTGAGGGACGGTGTCACAGGCGACAACGAAGACAGCGGCGGACGACGCACTCGCCGAGGGAGAGCCGGAGCCGACGACCGAGGCCGCCGAGCGGCCGGAGGTGCGGCTGCGGCTCGGCGGGACGACCGCGCCCGGCGTCTTCTCGTTTCTCGGTGCGGCGGCAGGGGCGTTCGCGCTCTGCTGGCTGCTCTACGAGCGGCTGCTGCCGCTCAGCGGCGCGCTGGGCTTCTGGCTCAGCTGGTTCGTGGTCTTCAACGGGCTCTACCTGCTGATCGGGCGCACCCAGTGGGATTCCCGCACGGCCAGGGAGAACGCGGTGCGGGCGCTGGCTGTCAGCGCGGGCGTGGTGGTGGTCGCCCTGATCGCCGACCAGGTCGGCTTCGTGTCGGTGCGCGGCTGGGCTGCCGCGCGGCATCTCACCTTCTTCACCCAGGACATGGAGCACACCGGGCCGCTCTCGCCGCTCACCTCCGGCGGCGCGCTCGCCGCGATCGTCGGCACCCTGGAGCAACTCGGCCTGGCCACACTGTTCTCGGTGCCACTGGGGATCGGCGCGGCGGTCTACCTCGCCGAGATCGGCGGGCGCACCGCGAAGGCCGTGCGGACCCTGATCGAGGCGATGACGGCGCTGCCGTCCATCGTCGCGGGCCTGTTCATCCTGGGCGTGGCGATCCTGACGCTGGGTCTGCAGAAGAGCGGCTTCGCGGCCTCGCTCGCCCTGACGGTGATGATGATGCCGATCGTCACCCGCGCCGCCGAGGTCGTGATCAGGCTGGTCCCGGGCACACTGCGCGAGGCCTCCTACGCGCTCGGCTCGAGTCACTGGCGCACGGTGTGGAACGTGGTGCTGCCCACCGCGCGGCGTGGACTGGTGACGGCGGTGGTGCTCGGTATGGCACGCGGTGTCGGTGAGACCTCGCCGGTGCTGCTGACCTCCGGCTTCACCTCGCATCTCAACCTGAACCCGTTCCACGACCACCAGGTCAGTCTGCCGGTCTACATCTGGAACTACGTGCGGATGCCCACGCCCAACATGGTCGCGCGGGGCTTCGCCGCCGCGATGACGCTGATGATCATCGTGCTGGTGCTGTTCGTCACCGCGCGGACCCTCGGGGGTCGCGCCGACAAGGAGGGATCGCGGTGAGAACGCATCGCAGACGTGCCCCTGCCCGGCTGCTGATCCTGCTGGCGCTGCTGCCGGCCCTGCTGGCGACGCAGGGCGGGCAGAGCTACGCGTCGACCTCGCTCAACGGTGACGGCTCCAGCTGGGCCGGACCCGCGCTGGACCAGTGGCGGCAGGACGTCGAGCCGCAGGGCATCGTCATCAACTTCACGCCGCTCGGCTCGGCCGCCGGGCGCAACCAGTGGGAGTTGGGCCAGGACGACTTCACCGCCTCGGACGTGCCGTTCCGCAGCAGCGCGGACGCGGGCGCGGGCGCGGGCGGGACGAGCGGGCTCGGTCAGCCGGAGAACCCGACCTTCGGCTTCTCCTACGTGCCGGTGACGGCCGGCGGCACGGCGTTCATGTACAACCTCAAGGTCGCCGGTCGGCAGGTGACCAACCTGCGGCTGTCACCGGACACCCTGGTCAAGATCTTCACCGGGCAGATCCAGTGGTGGGACGACCCGGCGGTGCTGCACGACTACGGCGGCCAGCTGCCGCACATCCAGGTGACGCCGGTCGTCCGCTCCGACGGCTCGGGCGCGACGGCCCAGTTCACCCGCTGGATGGAGCACACCCACCCGTCCGAATGGGACGCGTACTGCCGCTCCACCGTCGGCGTCCCCTGCGGTGACTACACCGAGTTCTATCCGCCGTCGGGCCGCATGGTCGCGCAGAACGGCTCGGACGTCGTCGCCAACTACATCCAGTCGCCGACCGGGCTCGGCACCATCGGGTACGACGAGTACGCCTACGCGCTGCGGGCGAGTTGGCCGGTGGTGAAGGTGCTCAACCCGGCCGGCTACTTCTCGCTGCCGACCGCCTCCAACGTGGCCGTCGCGCTGACCGCCGCGCGGATCCGCGGCGTGGACGACAACACTCCGCCGAGCGACCCGAACTACCTGCAGCAGAACCTCGACGGCGTCTACACCAACAGCGACCCCCGCTCCTACCCGGTCTCCAGCTACAGCTACCTGATCGTGCCGCGCTCCGGCGCGCCGCTGCCGGTGCCGCCGCGCTTCGACAACGCCAAGGGCGCGGCACTGAGCAAGTACATCGACTACATCCTCTGCGCCGGGCAGGGCGAGGCGCCGCAGTTGGGCTACTCGCCGATCCCGCGCGGGCTGGTGCGCGGCGGGCTGCTGCAGGTGCAGCACGTCCCCGGCCAGGCCGGCGGGGTGGATCCGAACACCCTGCAGAACTGCCCCAATCCGACCTTCGACGCCAGTGGGCAGCTCACGATCCTGAAGAACGCCCCGCAGCCGAACGCCTGCGACAAGCTGGGCGCGTCGCTGAGCTGCGGCAGCGGCGGTGGTTCGGGCGGTGGCTCCGGCGGGTCCGGCAGCGGCGGTTCGGGCGGCAGCGGCAGCGGTGGCGCGACCGGTGGCACCGGCGGCACCGGCTCCTCGGGCGGCTCGGCGGGCGGGCGCACGGCCGGTGCGGCCGGCGGGACGACGATCGACCCGCAGACCGGGCAGGTGGTCCCGGCCGGAAGCGGCGGCTCGGGCGACGGCTCCTCGGTGCCGGGCGCCGTGGTGGCGCTGGCGGGCCGTCAGGACGACTGGCTGCTCACCTCGTTGACGGCGGTCGAGCTGGTCGCGGTGGTCACCGTACCGCCGCTGCTCGGCGCGTACCTGCGCCGTCGGCGCCGGAGTTCACCGGCGGGCGGGGGCGGTGCCGGGTGAGCGCCGTCGTCACCGAGCCCACGCCGCAGCCCGAGTCCATGCCGCAGCCCGGGTCCTCCCTGACGGAGCCGGCACGGGTGCGACAGCCGGAGACGCCCCCGCCGACGGGCGGACGCGGGCGGGGGATCACCCTCGGCGTCGCCTACGCGGCCAGCCTGCTCGGCACGCTGCTGCTCGGTTTCGGGGCCTTCCTGTTCACCATGTCCTCCTTCCAGGAGGAGCACTACCAGGCCACCGTGCACCGCTCGTTCGCCGACGACCTCGGCAACGCCGTCGCGCCGACCGGCAGCGCGCCGGACGGGGAGCCGGTCGCGGTGCTGGACATCTCCGCGATCGGCGTGCACGACGTCGTGGTGGTCGAGGGCACCACCGCTCGCGACCTGATGCGCGGCCCCGGCCACCGCCGCGACACCGTGCTGCCCGGACAGACCGGCGCGGCCGTCCTCTTCGGCCGCCGCACCACCTTCGGCGGGCCCTTCGGCCACGTCGACGCGCTGCGGCCCGGCGACCGCATCCAGGTCACCACCGGGCAGGGCAGGTTCGTCTACGTCGTCGACGGCTCGGGCACCGGCAGCAGGCCGTTCCACGACGCGGCGACCAACCTGCTGGTCCTGGCGACGTCGGACCCGTCCTGGATCCCGACCGACACCGTCCTGGTCAGCGCCCGCCTGCAGGGTACCCCCGCGCCGAACCCCGGCGGCCGACCCGCGGTCGTCCCCGCGGACAAGGCGTTGGCCGGCCAGCCGGACGCGTTGGCGGCCCTGCAGCTGTGGTCGCTGGCGCTCGTCGCGGCGACGGTGCTGACGGTACTCGCCGCGTTCCGCTGGCGCCGCTCGGCGGCGTATCTGGTGGCGGCGCCGGTGCTGCTGGCGCTGCTCTGGTCCGTCTACGAGAACGCGGCGGCGCTGCTGCCCAACCTCTACTAGTGCTTGCTGACGCTGCTGACAAGGGGCACGAGATGACCGACGCCGATCTCATCGATACGGTGGCGCTGCCGACGACGACCGTGCACGGCCTGGATACGCGGGGGGTCTCCGCCTGGTTCGGCGAGCGCAAGGTGCTCGACCGGGTCACGCTGGCGATGCCGGCCGGCCAGGTCACGGCGCTGATCGGGCCTTCCGGCTGCGGCAAGTCGACCTACCTGCGCATCCTCAACCGGATGCACGAGATGGTCCGCGGCGCGAGCCTCGCGGGCGAGGTACTGCTGGACGGCGACGACGTCTACGCACTGGGCCGGCTCCCAGCAGCGGTGCGGCGGCGGATCGGGATGGTCTTCCAGCGGCCGAACCCGTTCCCGGCGATGTCGATCTACGACAACGTCGCGAGCGGCCTGAAGCTGGCCGGGATCAAGGTCACCAGGGACGAGCGCGACACGCTGGTGGAGACGAGCCTCCAGCGGGCCGGCCTCTGGCCGGAGGTCCGCGACCGCTTGCGCGCGCCGGGCGGCGCGCTCTCGGGCGGCCAGCAGCAGCGCCTGTGCATCGCACGTTCGCTGGCGGTCTCCCCGGACGTCCTGCTCATGGACGAGCCGTGCTCGGCGCTGGACCCGACGTCGACACGGCGGGTGGAGGAGACGATCGAACTGCTGCGCGGGCGGCTGACGATCGTCATCGTCACCCACAACATGCAGCAGGCCCAGCGGGTCTCCCAACGCTGCGCGTTCTTCCTGGCCACGCACGACACGCCGGGGCGGGTGGTGGAACACGGCGCGACGGCGGAGCTTTTCGAGAACCCACGAGACCAGCGGACTGCGGACTATGTGAACGGACGCTTCGGATAGAGGGTGGGGGCGCGAGGAACTGCGCGAGCAACCACTGATGAGCGGATGGCCCTGCGCGTTCGGTGCTCTACTCGCGTGGGTGGCTTGTCGCGCAGTTCCCCGCGCCCCTGATGGTGCAACCTGGCCTCCGTCGTGACCTGTCGCGCCCACGCGGCCGAGCCGCAAATCAGTGGAGCCTCGCGCCCCTGAGGAGCTGCCGCTACCGCCGGTGGGTCCATTGGGGTTCGACGCGTTCCCATTCGGATTCCCAGGACCTCCACGCCGCCCGGTCCACCCGGTGCTTCGCCAGCGCGTACGCCCCGCTGATCACCATCGTCGCGGCGGCGAACGCCGCAAGCGAGTACGTCGCCGCGCTGCCCGCGCTCTGGACCGCCGGGATCGGGTCGGGGCGGGGGGTTTCCTTGGAGTCGATCCAGATCACCACGTGGTCGCCCGGGACCGTCGCGACCGGGACGGGCGCGTCCGCGGTGTGGGAGCCCGTGGAGTCCGTCCAGCTCAGTGGGGCCACCCAGGCGCCGACGCCGGCCGCGGTGGGACCGCCGACGGCGCGCGCGGTGACCTGGTGCAGGCCCGCCACCTGCCGGGCCGCCGCAGCGCGGCTGTCGGCGTAGAGCTTGAGGCCGAACAGGGCTGTCAGGGCGACCGCGAGGACCAGCGCGAGCGAGAAGCCCACGCGCAGCCAGGTGCGCAGCGAATCGCTCCGCCGGCGCAGCGGATTGCCGCGCCGTGGCACCGGCGCGGACGGCTGTGGCGCGACTGACGGCGTGGCCATGCCCACCGCCTCCTTTGCCCTCCCGCCCAGAGGCATCGGTCGGTCCTCGTCGAACGAGGCTGCCGATTCCATCGTCATGCCCGGTGGCCGGGTATTCAACCCCTCGCCGGTCCCGGCCACTCCTCTTTCCACCCGAATTCGAGTCCGTTGTCGATCAGCCGGAGCCAGTCGGGGCGCAGCTCCCACAGCGCGGTCGCGGCCAGCGCCGCGCCCAGCCGTGCGTCCTGGGTGACGAAGGGGAAACGCTCCGTGTACGCAGCCCACCCGGCAGCCCGCTCCACGCTGCCTTCGGCCAGCCTGCGGACGCGGCCCCGGCCCTGGACGCCGGTGAGCGTGGTCCACTCCTGGCCGTCCGCCTGCACGGTGAACGCCACCGGCGTCTCGGGCGTCTCGGCCGTCGCCGGCCCCGCGCTCAGCGCGCGGCCGTGGCGGGTGGTGGGGGACGTGACGAAGACGAGCGAGCTCTCCGCCGTCACGGCGTACAGCACCGCGCAGGCCTGCGGTCCTTCGGCGTCCGTGTAGGCCAGGGTGAGGGTGGTGTGCGCACGGAGGGCCGTGACGATGTTCTGGGCGATCACGGCCCCCATGCAATCACGCCTGCCGTCGGGTCACTCGGGGTCACTCGGGTGCGAGCAGCGTCCAGGACTGGTTGGAGCCGCCGTCGGCGGGCCACTGCAGTACGGAAGTGCCGTCGGACAGGCCGCTGTTGTTGAGGTCGATCAGCTGCCCGTCGTAGACGCTGCGGAACTGCACCTGGTTCGGACCCGCGTCGACGAGCGTCCAGCGCGAGTTGCTGTTCCCGTCGTCGTGGTACTGGATCAGCTGCGTGCCCTGGATCGTGGTCGGCCCGGGGATGTTGAGCACCTTGCCGCTGTTGGCGTTGACGATCGTGTACGCGCCGCCGCTCTGCTGGACGAAGGACCAGCGCTGGTCCGCCGCGCCGTTGTCCTGCCACTGCAGGATCCGCGCGCCGTCGGAGGTGGAGTCGTTGTTCACGTCGATCCGCCCGCCGGTCGCGCCGTTGACCAGCCGGTACTGCGCGCCGGGAACCGGGACGGGCACCAGCTTCCACTGCTGCGTCGCCGTGCCGGCGGCCGGCTGCTGGACGACGGCCGTGCCGCTCACGTCGAGGACCTGACCGGTCTGCCGCGAGGTGACGGAGTACGAGCCGCTGCCGTTCGCGGTGAAGGTCCACTGCGAGTTGGCGGCGTGGTCGTCCGGGTACTGGATCAGCTGCGTGCCCTGGATCGAGCTGCCGCCGGGTACGTTGGCGATCATCCCGCTGTTGACGTCGGCGATCCGGTAGACGCCGTTGCCCGCCGCCGCGAGCTGCCACTGTTGATCTGCCGCGCCGTTCGCCGCAGCGGTGACCAGGGGAGCGCTGCTGCCGGTGCTCGCTCCGGAGACGTCGAGGTACTGGCCGGTGGCGGCGTTGACCAGGTTGTAGCGCATGGTCGCGAACGTGGCCCCTGCGGCCGGGGTGATCTGCAGCAGCCGGGAGGCGTGGGCGGCCAGCGTCGCGCTGAAGGAGTTGGCGGAGCTGCCCAGGTCCGTGTTCGTCCAGACGTCGTGGATGTCCGCCGCGCCGCCGAAGCCGAGGTCGGCGAAGTGCGCGGTGACGGAGGCGGCGCCGGAGCCGAGGTTGAACAGGGCGACGGTGTAGCTGCCGTCGGGGTTGGCGGCCGTCCAGACCTGTTGCTGGCTGACCTGGTCGACCGGGCGGGCCGGGATGCCCGCCTGGTCGACGGCGATGACCTGGTCGTTCGTCAGCAGCGAAAGGTCGGTCGGGTCGAGGTGGGTGAGGTCGGTGCCGAGCAGCAGCGGCGCGCCCTCGACCGCCCAGAGGGTGAGCTGGGTGCGGCGCTCGTCCAGGGTCAGGCCGTCGTTGGAGCCGTTGCCGACCTCCAGCGAGTCCAGGTCGTTCCAGCCGCCGGGCCCGGCGAACCTCGTCCACTTCGGGGCGTCGGTGAAGCGCGAGGCGACGGAGGACCAGCTGGTGAGCGGGTAGGAGCCGGAGCCGCAGTAGCACTCGACGTCGCCGTCGATCCGCCAGCCGTTCGCGTACTGCTGCCAGGTCGCGCCGTTGTTGACGTCGAGGCTGTTGGAGAGCTCCAGGTGGATCGGGCGGCCGGACTGGTTCAGCGCCTGGGACCAGTGCTGGATGTCGGCGACGTCCCAGTCGCCGACTCCGTCGATCTTCAGGTAGTCCACGCCGTAGGAGGCGAGCTGGTCGGCCCAGGAGTTGAGGTAGGCCTGGGCGGCGGCCGGGTTCTTGGCGTAGTCGATGTAGTACATCGAGCCGTTGCCGAAGTTGTAGTTCGTCTCGTAGCTGCTGGTGTTGGAGACGATGTCCCTGGCGTGGAAGGCGGTGCCCTGGATAGGCGTGTTCTGGTTGTAGGCGGCGACTGGGATGCCGGGTGTGAGATACATCCCGAACTTCTCGCCCTGGTTGTGGATGTAGGAGCCGAGGGCGCCCATGCCGTTCGGGAACCGACTGCTGTCGGTGGCCCAGCGACCGTAGCTGTCAACGGTGTTGGCGGGGTTGAGATACCAGAAGTCATCCACGTTGACGTAGGAGAAGCCGTGGCCGACGAGGCCGCTGCTCTTCATGGCCAGGGCCTGGGCCTCGATGTTTGATTCGGTGGGATTCTTCCGGATGAAGCTCCAGCTGCTCCAGCCCATCGGCGGCGTGAGTGCGACGCCGTTCGCCTGGGCATGGGCGGTGGGGGCAGCGGGGAGTAGGCCGAGCAGTGCGGTTGCGGCTGCACCGCAGGTCGCGAGGAGGGTGCGGACTCTTCGGTGCATGGGATCCCTTTCGTGACACAACTCAACATGACCGAACTAAGTTCAACGCCATGAGCATTTCAGCGGTAGGCCGATGAAGCGTCAAGACATAGCGCAGGCACAGCTGCGAGGAGGAGAGCTCGGCGGTTAGGGTGGTCGGGCCGTGGTGTTCGGGAAGTCCGGTTCAAGACCGGCGCGGCCCTCGCCACTGTGATCAGGAAGTCCTCGTACAGCAGTCGTGCACTGAGGTCACTGGGTCCGCAAGGACCTGGGAAGGCCAGGTGCGGGGATGTCAGACCTGACAGCCAGGAGACCGGCCACGGCAGCGCTATGTCATATCCACGAGGTGATGGAGAGGCTGTCTCTAGATGACCGTGCCCGCGCACGAGAAGTTCTGGCTGCGAACCGGCGGCCTGCTCGCGGTAATCGTGGCGATGCATGTGGTGGCCTTCGGCCTGCTGCTGCTCATGATCGCCCCGCGCCACTACACGATCGGCACCCAGGTGTACGGCCTGGGCCTGGGGATCACCGTCTACACGCTGGGCATGCGCCACGCCTTCGACGCGGACCACATCGCGGCGATCGACAACACCACCCGCAAGCTGATGGCCGACGGCAAGCGCCCGGTTTCGGTCGGATTCTGGTTCGCCATCGGGCACTCGACCATGGTCGTCGCGATGGCCGTGCTCACCGCAGGTGGCGCGAAGCTGGCCGGCACGCTGCTCCGCGCCCACGTGGCCATCGGCGTCGTCGGCACCTCGATATCCGGCGTCTTCCTCTACCTGATCGCCGCGCTCAACCTGGTCGCGCTGGCCGGGATCTACCGGGTCTTCCGGGCCATGAAGCAGGGCGAGTTCGACGAGTACGAGCTGGAGAAGCACCTCGACAGCCGCGGCTTCATGAACCGGCTGCTGGGTCGGCTGACCCGCTCCATCACCCGCCCGGGGCAGATGTATCCGGTCGGGCTGCTCTTCGGGCTGAGCTTCGACACCGCCACCGAGGTCGCGTTGATGGTGATGGCCGGCACCGGCGCGGCCTCCGGGCTGCCCTGGTACGCGGTGCTCTGCCTGCCGCTGCTCTTCGCCTGCGGCATGAGCCTGTTCGACACGCTGGACGGCACCTTCATGAACTTCGCCTACCAGTGGGCCTTCGCCAACCCGGTCCGCAAGGTCTACTACAACCTCACCATCACCGGGCTCTCCATCGCCGTCGCGTTCGTCATCGGCACGATCGAGCTGATCGGCGTGCTGCACGACTCGGTGGGGCTCAGCAATCCGGTGACGGACTGGATCGCCGGGATCGACCTCGGCAACGTCGGCTACCTGATCGTCGGGCTCTTCGTGCTGGTGTGGGCCTGCGCGCTCGGCTACTGGCGACTTGCCAAGGTCGAGCACCGCTGGGCGAGCAGGCCCCTCACCACGACCGGAGCGTCAGCCGACGGTCAGTGAGAACGGCCCGGCCAGCACCGAGTAGCCGTCGTTGGCCAGGTAGTAGACGTCGTACGCGCCGGCGCCGGAGAGCTTGCTCGTCGAGAAGGTGAGCGCGCCGGCGGCGTTCGGGGCGTAGGACCAGGCGAGCGACCCCTTCTGGCCCGGAAGGACACCGGCCGGGTAGATCCCGATCCAGTTCTTCGCGCTCACCTGGGCCGCCGAGGGCACCGCGTAGCGGAAGGTGGCGTTGCCGCCGTTCGCGACCGCGTTCAGGTTGCCGGTGAGCGTCGGCGTGCCCGCGGTGGACGGCACGAACGCGTCGTTGAACGGCGTCGCGTAGCTGTCGTTGGCGGTCAGGCCGGGCAGGCCGAGGGCCGCCTCGATGGTGCGGGCGGTGCTGTAGTGGTCGTACCGGCTGTTGCTGCTGGTCCCGGCCTGCACGGTGCCCTGCGAGCCGAGGACGACGGCGGCGACGTGGTTCCCGGCCTCGCCCGCGCTCTCGTCCCAGTTCAGGATCAGCAGCGACTTCTGCGTGGTCCAGGCGGGGGAGGCCAGCAGCGGGGCGAGCGTCTGCTTCAGCCAGCCGTCCTGGACCTTGAGGCTGGTGGCGCTGCCGTTGCCGGACGCCTCGCCGTCGTAGTAGTCGTCGGCGGCGATCCAGGAGAAGTTCGGGGTCGTCGCGGCGGACCGCAGGTCGGTGGTCAGCTGCGTGGTGTCGAAGAGGTGCGCCGCGCAGCGGGCCGGGTTGCCGCTGATGTCCGTGTAGTTGATGAACGGCGCGTCGTCGGGCATGTAGTAGCTGTCGCTGCCCTTGGTGGTGGTGCAGGGCGCGCCCATGCCCTGCTCGTAGGCCTTCCAGCTCTTGCCGGCGGTCTCCAGGGTGTCACCGAGGTTGCGCTCGGGGGAGTTGATGTTGGGCCAGTAGGTGGCGCCGTGGGTGTAGGTGTCACCGCCGGAGACGGCGAGGTAGTTCTCGTCGCTGGGGTGGTAGACGCCGTGGTAGTCCGTCAGCGTGGCGCCCTGGGCCATCAGGCTGTGCATGTACGCGGTGTCGGCCGGGTCGTTCATGATCTGGGAGTAGTCGGTGTTCTCCATCATGACCATGAACACGTGGTCGTAGCCCGGCACGCTCGACGCGGGCGGGGTCAGAGTCGGCGCGGTGACCGGGGTGTTCAGGGTCAGCGAGAGGTTGTCCAGGTAGCCGGACTCGTTCGAGCTCGACAGGAACTGCACCTCGACCTGGATCGAGCGGGTCCCGGCCGGCACGCTGCCGGTGGTGCTGCGGGCCAGGAACTTGGTGGCCGAGAGCCGGTCGGTGGTGGACACGGTCGGCAGCTTCGCGGTCGCGCCGATCGGGTTGCCGCTCGCGTCCTGGAAGTGCAGGCCGACCGCGACATAGCCGCTGTAGACGGTCCAACCGCCCAGCCAGCCGGAGAGGTTGTAGCTCACCCCGCCGCCGTCGATCGCCGTCGCGGCGGAGGAGACGTCGACGGTCTGGGTCATCGCGCCGTCGCCCTGGTTGCCGGGGGCGAAGAAGGCCTGGCCGGGCGTGCCGCCGCTCGGCAGCCCGAAGCTGCCTGCCGAGTAGCAGACGGCGTTCGGGCTGCCGGACTCGACGGTCCAGCCGGGCAGGGTGGTGGCCGCGCCCCAGTCGGTGGTGCAGAAGCCGCCGGCTTCGGCGTCGCCGTTGACGATCAGGTTTCCGCTGGTCGTGGCCGCCCCGGCGGCCGGAGCGTGGGCGGTGACGAGCAGCGCGCCGAGGAGGGCGAGAAGTCCGCCGAGGGATCTCCACCGCAGTCGCATCTATGAACCTCATCCTGTGAGTCAGGCGTCCTGGATGCGTCATAAGTACCGGCACCGGCTGACGGTTTGAAGAACTCCAACCGAACAGATCGCACGACTTGTCTGGACAAGTTTCCGGCAGTTGCCCGCCCGGCCGACCGCTGCCCGGCCACTGCTGCCCGGCCGACTGCTACCCGATCAGCTGCCGGAACTGGTCCGGTGTGATCGGGCCGGAGTTCGTGAAGACGTTGAGCGTCTTCCCGTCCAGCTTGAGCGTCGGGGTGCCGGTGACACCGCTCGCGGTGAAGGCGTCGGTCACCCGCTGGGCCCAGCCCAGGTAGGTGCCGTCCTTCACGTCCTTGGTGAACTGAGGCGTCACCAGCCCCGGTACCTTCGCGGCGAGGTCGAGCAGGTGCTGCTGGTTCGAGAAATCGTCGCTGGTCTCCTCCGGCTGGTTCGCGTAGAGGACGTCGTGGAACTCCTTGAACAGCTTCGGGCTCTCGTTCAGCGCCGCGCCGGCGGCGGCCAGCGCCTGCATCGAGCCGCTGCCGCCGAGGTTGCCGTCGAGGAAGGCGCCGAGGTGGTAGGCGATCTTGTACGTGCCCTGGTCGGCCGAGTGCGTGATGGTCGCGCCGTCCGTCGCCTCCAGCATCTTGCAGACGGGGCAGCGGAAGTCCTCGTAGACCTCGAGGGTGCGCTTGGCGTTCGGGTCGCCGTAGACGACCACTGTGCCGTCGGCGCCGGAGGCGTGCGCGGGGGTGGGCGACGTCTTGTTGCCGACCGTGGCGTTGGTGTCGTTGCTCTTCGCGGTGCCGGTGGCGCTGTGTTGGGTGCCGACGGCGATCCCGACGGCGGTGGCCGCGGCCACGACGGTCAGCGCGACGGCGGCGAAGATGCCGCGGCGGCGCAGCTGTGCGGCGCGCTGCTGCTGGGCGGAGTCCTGGAGCTTCTGTCGGGCAGGGATGTTCGCAGGGGTGTGCGGAGGGCGGTGGGACATGGGGAACTGCTCCCTCGGGAGGGCGGTGCCGGAAGGTGGGCGCGCGTGGGCTCCTTCAGTCGTCCTCCTCGGCTTCCTCCGCCTCCTGCATCCACAGGTCGGGACCGGGGTCGCCGCCTTCGGCGCGGACGGTCAGACGGCCGAGGTAGTGCTCCCAGCCGTCCTGATGCGCCGCGCGGGCGGGCTCGGGCAGGTCCGAGTGGGTGAGCGTGAGCAGGGTGCCCTCGGCCTCGGGAACCAGATCGATCTGGACGCGGCTGCTGCCGGGCGGAACCGGGTCGCCCTCGTTCTCCCAACCCCAGCTGAAGACGATCCGGCGGTGCGGAGTGAGCTCGGCGAACTCGCCGGAGGCGATCGCGTCGCCGACGACCCGCATGCGGTAGGCGCCGCCCGGACGCGGGTCGAAGCTGCCCTCGACGCCCTGCCAGGAGAGCCAGCGGTCGTGATCGGTGAAGAAGGAGAAGACGGTCTCCGGGCGGGCCTTGATCCGGCGGCGGACGACGACGGCGCCCTGAGGGGTGATGGTCACGGCTGCGACTCCTTGCTTTCGGCCTGCTCGCCCTGGTCAGCCCGTTCGCCCTGGTCGGCGCGTTCGGCCTGTTCGGCGAGGACGGCCAGGGTGTCCAGTGAGGCGACCCACATGGACTCCAGATAGGCGGCCAGCGGTCCCATCCCAGCACGGTCCGCCCGGTAGTACCGCTTGGTGCCGTCCTTTCGGACGACGACGAGCCCCGCGTCGCGCAGCACCTTGAGGTGCTGGGAGACCGCGCCGAAGGTGACGTCGAAGCGCTCGGCGATCTGGCCCGCGGACAGCTCCTCGTCCCAGACCAGCCGCAGAATCGCCCGTCGCCTCGGCTCACTGATCGCCTTCACCTGATCCACGGTTCTTATTTTAGTCACGGCTTCAGCTTGCATGGGCGCAGCGCTTATTTTAGTGTCGACTTAAGCAGGCGGGCCGGGGCAAGCCCGGACACACTGGTCCCCAGATCGAGAAAGGGTCATCCGATGGCCGACATCGCGATGCAACTGTCCATCCAGGCCGACGCCGCCACCGTCCGCGCCGCCGTCGCCACCGAGGCGGGTGTGCGCAGCTGGTTCACGGCCGACGCCACGATCGGCGAGGGCGTCGGCGCGGAGCACGCGCTCGGCTTCCCCGGCGTGCCCGAGCCGTGGCGGCTGAAGGTCGTCGAGTCCGACGAGCACCGCCTGGTGCTGGCGGGCGAGAACGGCCCCTGGGCCGGCACCACCCAGACCTACGAGCTCCTCCCTTCGGGCGAGGGCGAGGGCGAGCCCGCGACCGTCCTCGTCTTCACCCACGCCGGCTTCCCGGCCCAGGACGAGGGCTACCGCAACTTCACCTACGGCTGGGCCACGAAGTTCACGGCCCTCAAGGCCTACGCGGAGACCGGCGAGCCCGCGCCGTTCTTCGAGTGATCTCACGAACCGACTCCAGGTAAGGAACACCCCGCACCATGAGCACTGCCGCCACCACCCCCGTCGAGCTGGCCGACCAGCTCACCCGCGCCGCGCGTAACCTGCTGGCCCACGCCACCGAGCGCGAGCTCAACGGCAAGCGCGAACTGCCGACGCCCTGCGCCGAGTTCAACGTCCACCAGCTCTGCGAGCACCTGCTCGGCACGATGGTCATGAGCACTCACGCCGCGACGAAGCGCCCGCTCCCCGCCGACGCGCCGCTCACGCTGACGGACGCGCCGTGGCGGGCCTACCCGCCGGTCGTCGACAAGCTGGTCGCTGCCTGGTCCAAGCCGGAGGCATGGGAGGGCGAGACGCCGTTCGGGCCGAATACCTGCCCTGCGCTCTTCGCCGGCATGGTCACCGTCATGGAACTCACGGTCCACGGCTGGGACTTGGCGCAGGCCACCGGGCAGCCGTTCAAGGCGGAGGACGACGTCGTCGCGACGGCCGCGGCCGTCGCCGCGCAGATCGCCGAGGGCGCCCGGGCCAACGGCGCCTTCGGCGTGGAGCTCACCCCGGCCCCGGACGCGTCCGCACTGGAGCGGCTGCTGGCCTTCACCGGACGGAGCAGTATCGGATGACCGCAGCGGACGACCTCTTCGCGCAGCTCGCGGAGGACATGGCGCCGCTGGGCGCGAAGAAGTCCTCGATGTTCGGCATGGCCTGCCTCAAGGACCCCAACGGCAAGGCCTTCGTCGGCCTGCACGGCGAGGAACTGGTGGTCCGCCTCAACCGCGACACCGAGCAGCACGCCGCCGCACTGGCGCTGCCGGGCAGCCACCTCTTCGACCCGATGGGCGGTCGGCCGATGAAGGACTGGATCTGCCTGCAACTCGCCGCGAAGGATCAGTGGCTGCCGCTGACGGAGGCGGCGCGCCAGATGCCGCGATGACGCGGGCGGGCCCGGCTAGGGTGAGGATCATGACGACTCCCGCGCGCCATGTCGCCTTCGACGCCCTGCACAACTTCCGTGACCTCGGCGGCTATCGCTCGAGGGACGGCCGGACGGTGCGGTGGGGGCGGCTCTTCCGGGCGGACTCGCTCTCGAAGTTGGCGAGCGAGTCGGACCGGGCGGTCTTCGAGGAGCTGAAGATCCGGACGGTCATCGATCTGCGGCACGGCTTCGAGATCGAGGCGCGCGGTCGGATCCCCGAGCAGGCCGGGGTAGTGTACTGCCACCTGAGCATCGAGCACCGGCCCTACGACCAGCCTGGCCTCGGCCCGGAGGTGGAGGTCGGGCCGTTCCTGGCCGGGAAGTACCTGGAGATCGCCGAGGACGGCGTCGTCGAGATCCGCCAGGCGCTGGAGGTGATCGCCGACCCGAACGCGGGCCCGGTCGTCTTCCACTGCGCCTCCGGCAAGGACCGGACCGGACAGCTCGCGGCGACGGTGCTCGCGCTCCTCGACGTCGGCGAGGCCGAGATCGTCGCCGACTTCGCGCTGACCGGCCTGGCCACCGGTCGCCTGCGCGCGTACTGGATCGCCGCCCACGGCGGCGGCAAGGAGCCGCGCTGGCCCGGGTACGGGACCGCGCCCGGCGAGGTGATGGAACTCTTCCTGGCCGGCCTCGCCGCTCGCTACGGCTCGGTACGCGGCTACGCGGAACAGCGGCTGGGCGTCGACGCCGCGCTGTTGGCGCGGCTGCGCGCGACTCTGCTGGAGGAGTGAGCAGACATGACGTTCGAGGTGCGGCCGGTCACGGCGGGACGGTGGCCGGAGTTGGAGGCGTTCTTCGGCCCGAGCGGCGCGTACTCGAACTGCTGGTGCGCCTGGTGGCGCGTCAGCAGCCCCGAGTTCAAGGAGGGTTGCGCGGAACGGGGCGCAGGCAACCGGGCGCTGCTGGAACGCTTGACGCGCGAGGGCGCCGAGCCGGGGCTGCTCGCCTACGAGGCTGGCAAGCCGGTCGGCTGGGTCGCGCTGGCCCCCCGTCCGCAGTACCCGCGCTTGCTGCGCTCACCCAACCTCCGGCCCGCGCCGGAGACGGACGACCCGGCCGACGCGCGCATCTGGTCGCTGACCTGCTTCTGGATCCCCCGCGCCCAGCGCGGCCGCGGCGTCGCCACCGCACTCCTCGCCGCCGCCCTCACCCACGCGCGCGAGCACGGCGCGACGGCGCTGGAGGCGTACCCGGTCGACACCGGCGACGAACGCGGCGCGCCCGCCTCCCTCTACACCGGGACGGTCGGCATGTTCGAGCGGGCCGGCTTCCACGAGGTGCTGCGGCGTCGGGCCAAGCGGCCGGTGGTCAGGTTCGACTTCGGCGGCTGACGCCTCACGCCTCGCGCCTCACGCCTCGCGGTCGTAGCGGGGCAGTTCGGCGGTGTCGATGATCCAGTCTCCGACCGGGATCTTGTCACCGAAGACGTAGGGCACGCGGGCGTCGTAGACCGGATTGCCGTCCCGCTCCACGATGGCCCAGAAATGGACACACGTCCCGTCCCGGGGATCGACGATCAGGTAGTGCCCGTCGCTGATCTCTATCTTCGGGCTGAACGGCGCGGGCGGCGTGAAGTGCTCGGCGAAATTGCGCAGGTGCCGGTAGATCTCGCGCTTGGTGACGGCCGTCATGCCTCCCAGGCTAGAGGAAGGCGGCAGCTGCGACACGGCTCCTGGCAACCGGACAGCGAGCGTGATCGTCTCCAACCTCACAGACGCCACGGACAGGGGGGCCAGGTGGGCGCGGAAGTTCGCGATCTCGACTGGGAGGGCTGTTGGAACGCCCGGGATCTCGGCGGGCTCGAGTTGGCTGACGGGCGGCGGATCCGGCGAGGGGCGGTCGTGCGGAGCGACGCGCCGGATCGGCTGACCGACCGCGGGTGGGCGGCCCTGCGGGCGCACGGAGTGCGGACCGTCGTGGATCTGCGCGATCCCGGGGAGGGTGAGCCGGTTGCCGCCGCTCAGGGGCTCGAGGTCGTTCGGGTGCCGCTGGACCGCTTGGCGGGGCCGGTCTGGTGGGAGCGGTGGGGCGAGCTCGACGGGACGCCGCTGACGTTCCGTCCGGCGCTGGAGCACACATCGGAGGGGGTGACGCGGGTGCTGCGCGCTGTGATCGCGGCACCCCCTGGCGGAGTGTTGGTCCACTGCGCAGCCGGACGGGACCGGACCGGACTCTTCGCATTCGCGCTGCTCGCCTCGCTCGGCGTCGCTGCCGAGGACATCGCTGCGGACTACACCCGCAGCGGCGAGCGGCTGGACCCCTTGCTGCGAGCCCGGGGCAGGGAGCGGGAGGTGGTGGCCATCGACCGGTTGCTGGCGGACCACGGCACGACGGCGACGTCCTGCGTCATGCAGACGGTGGCCTGGTTCCGGGCCGAGTCCCGGCAGCTGCTCGACGCCGAGGAGCTGAAGGCTCTTCACGAGCGCGTCACCGAGCCGGCGGGGAGCTGAAGCACCTCGCCCCGTCGTCTCCGGTCGGGGAGGCGGCGGGGCGAGGTGGTGTTCTGCTGCGACTACAGGCCGAGCGACTTCGCGATGACCATCTTCATGACCTCGCTGGTGCCGCCGTAGATGCGGAAGACGCGGTTGTCCGCGTAGAGGCGGGCGATCGGGTACTCCAGGATGTAGCCGTAGCCGCCGTGGAGCTGGAGGCAGCGGTCCACGACGCGGGAGCAGACCTCGGTGGTGAACAGCTTCGCCTTGGCGACGTCCGCCGGGGTCAGGTCGCCGGTCTCGAAGTGCTCCAGCGCCCGGTCCACGACCGCCTGCGCGGCGTCGACCTCGGCCTCGCAGGCCGCCAGCTCGAACTTGGTGTTCTGGAAGGACGCCACCGACTGGCCGAAGACCTTGCGGTCCTTGGTGTACGCGACGGCCAGGTCCACCGCGGCCCGGGCGGCGGCGTAGGCGCCGACGGCGATGGCCAGGCGCTCCTGGACCAGGTTGTGGGCCAGGTAGGAGAACGCCTTGCCCTCCTCGCCCAGCAGGTCCTCGGCCGGGACCTTCACGTCGACGAAGGCCAGCTCGCCGGTGTCGGAGGTGCGCAGGCCGATCTTGTCGAGCTTGCGGCCGACCGAGTAGCCCGGCAGCGTCGTGTCGACGCAGAGGATCGACAGGCCGCCGCGGCGGTCCTCCGGCGTGGCCGGGGAGGTGCGGCAGACGACCAGCATCATGTCGGCCTGGACGCCGCCGGTGATGAAGGTCTTGGCGCCGTTGAGGACGTAGTGCGTGCCGTCCTCGGAGAGCTTCGCGGTGGTGGTCATGCCCGCCAGGTCGGAGCCGGTGCCCGGCTCGGTCATGGCGATGGCCGTCATCATCTCGCCGGAGACGAACTTGGGCAGCCAGCGCTTCTTCTGCTCCGCGTTGGCGTACTCCATGATGTACGGCAGGCAGAGACCGGTGTGCACGCCGGCGGAGCCGAAGCTGACGCCCGCGCGGGCGCACTCCTCGGTGACGACCGCCTGGTACTTGAAGCCGGTCATGCCGGCTCCGCCGAACTCCTCCGGCACCTCGATGCCGAAGACGCCTAGCTCGCCGAGCTTCAGGTAGAAGTCCTTGGGCGCGCGGCCCGCCTGCTCCCACTCCGGGTAGACCGGGACGACCTCGTTGGCGATGAAGTCGCGGATGGTCTCCCGGAACGCCTCGTGGTCCTCGGTGAAAACGGTGCGGCGCACGACGGCGCTCCTCTCGGACGAACTGAGCTGTCTAATCGAACGAACGTTAAGTTAATCGGCAGTAGCCTCCGTGTCCAGAGTGCCTCGGCGTGAGACTTCCCGCATTGCGCGCGCTTCGTCGGCGCCGAGCACTGAACGACCGATCTGCCGCTCCGGTCGCGGGCCGGACGCGGCCTGCTTACGCTCCCAACTGACTGCTCCGGCAGAAGGGCGGGACGGACTCATGCGCCAGCACGTCGACATACCCGGTCATCCGGCGGTACATCCGGCGGGATCCGGGGTGGGATATCCCGTCGGGGCCGGACTGGGCATCGGGCTGGCGTTCGGCGTCGTGGCGCGGGCGGTCGCGGACGCGTCCGGGTACCGCCCGGGGGAGGGCGGGGCGCTGGTCCGCCTGGCCGACTGGGCGGGGCACCCCGAGGCGTGGCGCACCGGCCCGATGCTCCTGGCGCTGGCCACCGCCGTGCTGCTGATCCGGTCCGTGCGGCTGCCGCGGCTCGGCCCCGCGGGTCCGCTGCTGGCCGTGGCGCTGGCCTCCGGGCTCGGACTCGCCTCGGGCCTGCCACCGGCCCGGCTGCCCGCCGCCGAGCTGGCCGCGCTGACAGCACTGGTCGTCCTCGGCCCGTACCGCGACCGCTGGGCCCTGCTCGCGCTGCTCGGCGCAGGTGCGCTCGGCCTGGTGCCGCCCTCCGTACCCGCCGCGCTCGTGGCCTGCTCGGCGCTGCGCACCCTCGCGGGCTACGTCCCGGAGCTGCGCACGCTCCCGGCCTCGGCCGCCCTGACGCTCTGGGCGACGGCGGCCGCGACGGCGCTGCTCTGAGGCTCCGTGCGGCTCAGTGCAGGAGGCGGACGCTTGTCGGGCCCTGGGCTCAGCCGGCGGGCGTGATCAGCTGCACGTCGGAGGCGCGGACGAAGGCAAGGCGATGGTTGAAGCGGATCGGGTAGTACTGCGTCGTCCCGATCACCAGCGTGCAGCCGACCGGGCCCGCGCAGCCGAAGGACTGGGCGTAGAAGTCGCCGCTCAGCTGCTGGCCCGCGAGGTACGCCTGGCCAGGGGCGATCGTGTCCGCCAGCGGGCTGAGCTGCTGGTCGGGCGAGGCCGCCAGGGCGGCCAGCTGGGCCGGGTACGCGGACGACTCCGGGTAGGCGCGCCCGTAGACCGGGATCGGCTTGTCGCCGGCCGGTGCCACCAGCGTCAGCGACGCGTTGGCCGTGGCGTCGGGGACGAGGGTGTCGGACCAGCCCGGGTCCTCGAACCAGGCCTGGCGGCCGCCGTACCAGATGGAGACCCAGTCCTGGTACACCCCGGCGACCACGAAGGTCTGCCCGTAGGCCGCCCGGTCGGTCCAGTCCCAGGCGTCCATGCTGCCGTTGCCGACCAGCGGGGCGTCCGGCGCGTGGTCCTGGCGCAGGTAGACGAAGTTCGCGGGGTGCGCGGCGCAGGCCGCGCCCGGCGCGCCGCAGCCGGTGATCCTGGGCTGCGTGACGCGGCTGTACGGCGGGGCGACGGTGACCGTGCCGCCGACGACGGGCTGGATGTGGCGGCCCGTCAGCGGGGCGCCGACCAGGGTGAGCAGGTGGCTCCAGTCCCAGTACGGGCCCGGGTCCCAGTGCATCCCGGCGACCTTGGCCTGCACCGGACCCGGCACGTCGTCGTGGCCGAGCAGGTGCTGGCGGTCCAGCGGCACGTTGAAGCGCGCGGCCAGGTACTTCACCAGCGCGGCCGAGGACTGGTACTCGGACTCGGTGTACCAGGTGCCCTCGCGCAGCGCGTAGCCCTCGTGCTCGATGCCGATCGAGTGTGCGTTCAGCGTCTTGTTGCCGGCGTGCCAGGCGATGTCCTTCGTCGGCACGAGCTGCGTCACCGAGCCGTCGCGGCCGACGACGTAGTGCGCGCTGGCGTAGGCCGTCGGGTCCTGGAAGAAGGCGACGGCGCCGTCCAGCGAGCCCTCGGTGTCGTGCAGTACGAGGTACTGGACCTGGTCGCCGTCGGTGGGCCGGTCGGCGCGCGCGTAGTTGCCGTAGTCGCTCGGGCTGCCCTTGGTGACCTGCGTGTACGCGGCCGGCTTGACGACGCAGGCCAGCCCGGCCGGACACTCCGCGCCGCCGCTCGCCGCATCGGAGGAGGAACCGGAGCCGGTGCCGCCGCTGAGACCGGAGGGTGTGTTGGCCAGCTCGGCCGGCTGAACCTTGGGATCGGCGGCCAGCGTGACGGACTGGTTGTCGTCGGTCAGCCGCCCCGCGCCCTGCTGGACGAGCGTGTAGACGCGGGCCGCGAACTGCAGGCCGGCCGTCGGGGTCTCCGCCTGGGCGTAGGCGACGACGGCGGGCCACCACTGCGCCGCGTCGGCCGGAACGCCGCCCAGCGCGCCCGGGTTCGGGCGCAGCCGCTGCTCGTAGGAGGCGAGCAGCGCCGCCCCGCCGCGCACGCTCTGCGCCATGTCGGTCTTCAGCTGATCGGCCGACACCCCCGCGAGCGCCGCGGCCGTCTGCAGCGTGTGCAGGGCGGGGGAGGCCGTGTCGACCGTGGAGAGCTTGGCCAGCGCGCGGGCCGAGGGCTGCTTCGGGTGGGCCCCGTCATCGCCGCTGCCGCCGGGATCGGGCTGCGCGGGTGCGGCCAGGTCGTCGGGGGAGACCTGGGTCAGGCCCATCACGTTGAAGTTGCCGGTGGTGCTGGGCCGGCCGCCGTGGGACTCCCAGAGGGTCTCCTGGTAGGAGACCGCCATCAGCACCTCGACCGGCACGTGGAACTCGGCCGCCGCGGCGGTGAAGTCGTGCTGCAGCGCGACCGAGGGGTGGGCCGGGGTCTGCGGCCAGGCCAGCGAGCCGCGGACAGGTGCGGCGGTCGCGGTGTTGGGCTGCGGGGTCGCCTTTCCTGGCGCCGCCTCGGCGACGGCGCCGACGACCAGTGCGCCGGCGGAGAGGGTGACGGCCGCGCCGATCCAGCGCCGTGACCGTTTGCGGACGTGTCGAGCCGTCAACGGGAGCCTCTGCGGGGGGTCGATGCCGTGGGGTTCGCTGTGCTGGGATCGATGCGGTGGGGCCCGCAGGGCCGTTCGGGTGGGACCGGCCGACACGCGGGGGGCTGCTGATGGGCAGTGAGATGTGAGCGTGAGGTTAGCACTCCCGTCCGGTCGGACGTCCGGGGGGTGAGACCGGAGTGCGGCCCGCCCGACGGGGCAGCCGATGAGATGTAAGGATGGCCGTATGGCTGACGCGAACCTCTCCCACGCGGCCCATTCGGCCGGACTGTCCCCCAACGGGCCGCAGCAGGTGATCGAGGCAGGCGACTACCGCGCCGTGATCAGCGGCGTGGGAGCCGGGCTGCGCGGGCTGAGCCACCGCGGGCGACCATTGGTGGTCAAGTACCCGGAGGGGATCCAGCCCCCTGGCGGCGCCGGTCAGCTGCTGATCCCGTGGCCCAACCGGATCCGCGACGGCCGCTACCGCTTCGACGGCGAGGACCGCCAGCTCGATCTCTCCGAGCCCGCGACGGGCAACGCCAGCCACGGCCTCACCCGCTGGCTGCCCTGGCGGGTGGTCGCCGAGGACGCCGGGCACGGCTCGGCCTACGTCCGCTACGGCCTGCGCCTCTACCCGATGCACGGCTACCCGCACATCCTGGAGCTGACCGCGCACTACGAGCTCAGCGAGGCCGGTCTGGCCGTGGAGATCGTCGCCCGTAACGTCGGCGACCGGGTCGCCCCCTACGGCCTCGGCGCGCACCCCTACCTGACGCTCGGTCGCGGTCCCGGCAGCATCGGCGAGGCGCTGCTCGAGGTCCCGGCCGACACCTGGCTGCCGGTCGACGAGCGCAAGCTCCCGACCGGCCGCGAGCCGGTCGAGGGCACCGGCTACGACTTCCGCAAGCCGCGCGTCATCGGGACGACCGAGCTGGACACCGCCTACACCGGCCTGTCCCGCGACGCGGACGGCCGCGCCCGGGTCCGGCTCACGGCGGCCGAGGGCGGACGCGGCGTCGAGCTCTGGCTCGGCGAGGGCATGGACTGGCTCCAGCTCTACACCGGCGACACCCTCGGGCCGAACTACCGGCGGGCGGGCGTCGCCGTGGAGCCGATGAGCTGCCCGCCGAACGCCTTCGCGAGCGGTGAGGACGTGCTGTCGATCGAGCCCGGTGGCCGCGTCGTGCACCGGTTCGGTATCAGCGCGCTCCAGTGAGGCGCGGAGAGCTGTCGGTTGTCACCCCTGCGGCCTAAAGTTTCTGGCAGGGCAGGAACCGCTGCGGGGGTGGGGGTGGGAACGATGGCGTCGAAGCTGTGGGCACCGAAGGAGATCAGCACTCCGGAGCAGATGATCGCGGAGGCGCGCAAGGCGTTCTTCGTGATGTTCGGCTTCCTGGTGGTGGTCTGGGCGCTCCAGGTCGTCAACTGGATGGACAGCCAGCACCTCTCCATGGACTACGGGGTCGTCCCGCACGACACCGCTCGGCTCCAGGACATCTTCGCCGCCCCCTTCCTGCACTTCAGCTGGGCGCACATCGAGTCCAACTCCGGCCCGCTCTTCGTCTTCGGCTTCCTGGCCGCCTACCGGGGCGTGGTCCGCTTCCTGTGGCTGACGCTGCTGGTGACGATCACCAGCGGGATGGCGGTCTGGCTCTTCCAGGGCAGCAACACCGTCGGCGTCGGAGCGAGCGGCGTCATCTTCGGTTACTTCGGCTACGTGGTGCTGCGCGGGATCTTCGACCGTCACCTGATAGACACGCTGATCGGCCTGGTCATGGCGGCCTCCTTCGCCTACATCCTCACGGTGGCGGTCCCCGGCACGCCCGGCGTCAGCTGGCTCGCGCACCTGGGCGGACTGGTCGGCGGCGTCGCCGGCGCGTGGCTGCTGCGCGACCGGCGGTCGGCGGCAGTCCCGGTGGAGGCCGGGGCGGGTGCGGCGGCCGCGCCTGCGGTCGCGCCGGGCAACGAGCTCGACCAGACCCGCTCCGACCTGCACAAAGAGCTCGGTGATCTCGGTCTGCTCTGAGGCCGGGAGCGGTCGCTCTTCGAGCGGTCTTCGGAAATTGCCAGGGAATACACAGGAAACCCGTAGTCCCAGCTTCATCGATTTCTCATTCAACGACGGCAGCGTGTTCGCATGACCACGACTCCCGCCGATGCCGCCACCACCGAGCTCCGCCGCCCCGACGGCACCCCCGTGCGGGTGCTCGTCGTCGACGACGAGTCCCCCCTCGCCGACCTGCTGTCCATGGCCCTGCGCTACGAGGGCTGGCAGACCACCACCGCCGGCGACGGCGCGACCGCGATCCGCGCCGCGCGCGACTTCCGCCCGGACGCGGTGATCCTCGACGTCATGCTGCCCGACCTCAGCGGGCTCGAGGTCATGCGCAGGCTCCGCGCCGAACAGCACGACGTGCCGGTGCTCTTCCTGACCGCGAAGGACGCTGTCGAGGACCGCATCGCCGGTCTGACGGCCGGTGGGGACGACTACGTCACCAAGCCGTTCAGCCTGGAGGAGGTCGTCGCCCGGCTGCGCGGCCTGCTGCGCCGCTCCGGCGCCGCGGCGGCGCGGAGCGAGTCGCTGCTGGTGGTGGGCGATCTGACGCTGGACGAGGACAGCCGCGAGGTCCACCGCGCGGGCACGTCGATCCGGCTGACGGCGACGGAGTTCGAGCTGCTGCGCTTCCTGATGCGGAACCCGCGCCGGGTGCTGAGCAAGCCGCAGATCCTGGACCGGGTCTGGAACTACGACTTCGGCGGCCAGGGCAACGTCGTCGAGCTGTACATCTCCTACCTGCGCCGCAAGATCGACGCGGGCCGCGCGCCGATGATCCACACCATGCGCGGCGCGGGGTACGTCCTCAAGCCCGCGGTGGTGGAGGCGGCCGCGTCGTGATCCGACGCTGGTCGAGCTGGTCGCTGCGCACGCGGCTGGTTGTCGTCATGACCGTGCTGCTGGCGTTGGTCTTCACGGTCATGGCCTGGCTGACGACCGTCCAGCTGCGCAGCTACATGCTGGGCAATCTGGACTCCAAGCTCCAGGACACCTCGGCGCGCGTGGCCGTGGTGTCCCATGGCGGCCCCATGCCGGGCGGGGACAACCAGCAGCAGCTCAACCTGACCGGCGTGTTCAGCAACGCGCACGGCTTCCCGCAGGACGCCGTGGCGGTCGGCAACGAGAGCGGACAGCCCCAGTCGGCCATCAATCGTGCGGACAGCTCGCTGACCGGGGCTCAGATCGAGGCACTCGAAGCCGTGCCCAAGGACGGCAGCTCGCACACCGTCACGCTGCCGGGGTTGGGCACCTATCTGGTCAGCTGGGCGCCGCCCGCCCCTGGGCACGGCACCACGCAGATCGTGGTCGGCCTGCCCGAGTCCGAGATCGACGATGTCATCAGCACTCTGGTCACGACCGAGGCGGTGCTCGGCGTCACCGGCGTGATCATCGTCGGCTTCGTCGGCTTCGGCCTGATCCGGGTCTCGCTGCGGCCGTTGGACCGCGTCGCCGTCACGGCCGCGCGGATCTCCAGGCTGCCGCTCGACAAGGGCGAGGTGACCTCGTTGGCCCGGGTCCCGGTCGAGGACACCGATCCCCGGACCGAGTCCGGGCTGGTCGGGGCGTCGCTCAACCGGATGATCGACCACGTCTCCGCCGCGCTCGAGTCCCGGCACGCGAGCGAGACGCGGGTGCGTCAGTTCGTCGCCGACGCCAGTCACGAGCTGCGGACGCCGCTCGCGTCGATCAAGGGCTACGCCGAGCTGACCCGGCGTAGCAGGGAGGCCGTGCCGCCGGACACCGCCTACGCGCTCAGCCGCGTCGAGTCCGAGGCGACGCGGATGACCGCGCTCGTCGAGGACCTGCTGCTGCTCGCCCGCCTCGACGCGGGTCGGCCGCTGGACCGCGAGCCCGTCGAGCTCGCCCCGCTCCTCGTCGATGCCGTCCGCGATGCACACGCGGCGGTGCCCGACCACAAGTGGGAGGTCCGGCTGCCGGAGGAGGACGCGGCAGAAGCCGCCGCGGTCGTCGGCGACGAGCACCGGCTGCACCAGGTGCTGGTGAACCTGCTCGCGAACGCCGGCAAGCACACGCCCGAGGGCACGACCGTCACCGGCTCGCTCGCGGTCGAGGCGCGCTGGGCCGTGCTGACGATCGCCGACGACGGCCCCGGCATCCCGCAGGAGCTGCTGCCGACGGTCTTCGAGCGATTCGCGCGCGGCGACGGCTCGCGGTCGCGCATCGCGGGCAGCACCGGCCTCGGCCTGGCCATCGTCGCGGCCGTCGTCGCCTCGCACGGCGGTGAGGTGTGGGTGACCAGCGAGCCGGGGGAGACCGTCTTCACGGTGCGCCTCCCGCTGACCGAGGGATCCTGACGGGCTCCGCACAGCTACCCCATACCGGTCGGACAGAGCCGTTCGTGACCCTGGGGACATGACCACCACGCTGCCCGAGCCGAACCCGCCTGTGCCGAATCAGGAGGGGCCGGACCAGCCCGACCAGCCCTTGTCCGTCCCCGCGACGACCGGCGACCCCCGCTGGGTTCGGCCCGCCTTCCTCGCCCTATTGGCGCTCACCGCGCTGCTCTACCTCTGGGATCTGGGAGCCTCGGGCTGGGCCAACCAGTTCTACTCGGCGGCCGTCCAGGCCGGGGCGCACAGCTGGAAGGCGATGTTCTTCGGCTCGTCCGACGCCGCCAACGCCATCACCGTCGACAAGCCCCCCGCGTCCCTGTGGGTGATGGAGCTCTCCGCCCGGGTCTTCGGCGTCAACGCCTGGTCGATCCTGGTCCCGCAGGCGCTGGAGGGCGTCGCCGCGGTGGCGGTCGTGTACGCGGCGGTGAAGCGGCGGTTCGCCGCCGGGCCCGCGCTGCTGGCGGGCGCGGTGCTCGCGCTGACCCCGGTCGCGGCGCTGATGTTCCGCTTCAACAACCCCGACGCGCTGCTCGCGCTGCTGCTCGCCCTCGCCGGATATGCCGTGCAGCGCGCGCAGGAGCAGGCGCGGACGCGCTGGCTGCTGCTGGCGGCGGGCTGCGTGGGCTTCGCCTTCCTGACCAAGACGCTGCAGGCGTTCCTGGTGCTGCCGGCCTTCGCGCTCGTCTATCTGATCCTCGCGCCTACCGGCTTCTGGCGGCGGGTACGGCAGTTGCTGCTGGCGGCGGTCGTGCTGGTGGTCAGCTCCGGTTGGTGGGTGGCGATCGTGGAGCTGACGCCGGTTCAGTACCGGCCGTACATCGGCGGCAGCCAGACCAACTCCTTCCTGGAGCTGACGTTCGGATACAACGGCTTCGGCCGGATCACCGGCTCGGAGACCGGCAGCGTCGGCGGCGGAGGCGGCGGAGCCGGGGGCGGCAGCATGTGGGGGAGCACCGGACTGACCCGGCTGTTCAGCTCCGAGATGGGCGGTCAGATCGCCTGGCTGCTCCCGGCCGCGCTGCTGCTCCTGCCGGTCGGCCTCTGGCTGACGCGACGCGCCGCGCGCACGGACCAGCGCCGCGCGGCGCTGTTGCTGTGGGGGAGTGCGCTGCTGACGACCTTCCTGGTCTTCAGCGAGATGCAGGGGATCTTCCACCCCTACTACAACGTCGCCCTCGCGCCGTACATCGCGATCGTGGTGGGCATGGGCGCAGGGCTGCTCTGGGAGCAGCGCGGTTCCTGGGCGGTGTCGGGCGGCGCGGCGGTCGTCGTGGCCGTGACGGCGGTCTGGTCGTACGTGCTGCTGGCGCGGAGCGCGGACTGGCTGCCGTGGCTGCGCTGGGCGGTGCTGTTCGTCGGGCTCGCCGCGGCGCTCGGGCTGGCCTTCGGTCCGCTGCTCGGGCGAAGGATCGCCCTGGCCCTGGCGGTGGCGGCGATCGTCGCGGGCCTGGCAGGCCCGGCGGCGTACAGCGTCGAGACGGCGGGTACCACCCATGCCGGCTCGCTTCCGTCAGCGGGCCCGGCGGTGCAGGGCGGTGGCTTCGGCGGAGGCGGCGGCATGCCCGGAGGGGCGCGAGCGGGCCGTGGCGGCTTCGGTGGCTTCGGCGGCGGCGCGGGCGGTCCCGGCGCGCAGGGCGCGCTGGGCGCGCAGGGCGCCCCGGGTGTCCGGCCCGGCGCCGGGACGGGCGGCTTCCCGGGTGGCGCGGCCGGTGGCGGTGCGCGGGGCGGCTTCGGTGGCGGCGGGGGCGGCGCGGGCGGGCTGCTCAACGGCAGCAAGCCCGGCGCCGCGCTGACCGCGCTGCTCAAGCAGGACGCGTCGAAGTACACCTGGACCGCCGCCACCGTCGGCTCGCAGAACGCGGCGGGTTATCAGTTGGCCAGCGACGCGCCCGTGATGGCCGTCGGCGGCTTCAACGGCACCGACCCGTCGCCCACCCTCGCCCAGTTCGAGAACGACGTCCGCGCCGGAAAGATCCACTACTTCCTCGGCGGCACGCTCTCGATGGGCGGAGGCGGCACGAGCAGCAGCTCCGGCTCCAGCGACTCCGCGCAGATCGTGGCCTGGGTGGCGAAGAACTACAGCTCCACGACCGTGAACGGGGTGACCGTCTACGACCTGACAAAGGCGAAGACCAGCTAGCGCGCCTCCGGGGATCTTTCCTGACAAAAGCGACAATGTGGAGAAAATGTCATCCACAGTGAAGGTCGCGCCCATGGAGACCCCGGCCCGTCGCACCGCCCTTGCCGCCGCTGCCGCCGCATCGCTGCTGCTCACCGCCACCGCGTGCAGCAGCAGCGGTAGCGGCGGTAGCGGCGCGAAGTCCTCCGACGCGGGCAGCGCCGCGCCCGCGCCGAGCGTCAGCAACGATCTGCAGACCGATTACCAGAACACCGTCAAGGCGGTCCTGCCCTCGATCGTGCAGATCACGGCCGGCAGCAGCCTGGGCACCGGCATCGTCTACGACAACAAGGGTGACATCGTCACCAACGCCCACGTCGTCGGCAGTGCCACCAGCTTTCAGGTGACCCTCTCCGACCAGTCCAAGACGCTGACGGCGAGTCTGGTCTACTCCTACCCGACGAACGACCTCGCGGTGATCAAGCTGACCAACCCGCCGTCCGGCCTGAAGCCGGCCGTCTTCGCGGACAGCTCGAAGGTCGAGGTGGGTCAGATCGTGCTCGCGATGGGCAACCCGCTGGGGCTCTCGTCGAGCGTGACGCAGGGCATCGTCTCGGCGGTCGGGCGGACCGTCAGCGAGGGCAAGAGTCAGGAGAATCCGCAGGGCGCGACCATCCCGAACATGGTCCAGACGAGCGCGGCGATCAACCCGGGCAACAGCGGCGGCGCACTGGTGAACCTCTCCAACCAGGTCATCGGCGTCAACACGCTCGCCGCGCTGGACAGCGGCGAGGGCGGCGGGCAGGCCCCGGGCATCGGCTTCGCGATCCCGGCCTCGACGGTGACCAACCTCGCCGACCAGATGATCAAGAGCGGCAAGGTGACGGACTCCGGCCGCGCGGCGCTCGGGATCTCCACCCGCACGGTCATCACCACGGGCGGCGACGGCAAGGAGACCGGCGCGGGCGTGGTCTCGGTGACCAGCGGTGGCCCCGCGGACAAGGCGGGCCTCAAGGCGGGCGACGTGATCACCAAGCTGGGCGACACCACGATCGACAGCTCCGCGACCCTCTCCGAGGTCCTCGCCTCCGAAAAGCCGGGCCAGCAGGTCCCGGTCACCTACGTCCGCGACGGCGCCACCAAGACCGCGACGGTCACCCTGGGCACGCTGGGGTAGTCGCAGGCGGCGGCCGGCCGGAACGCCGACGGGGCGGCGTACACCGACGTGGTGTCGGGGTGCGCCGCCCTGGGGCGGAACGAGTTGCGGGAGCGGCCCGCGTGGTCATGCGCGGTTACTTCGGGTCGTTGTTGAACTTCGAGGCCGACCAGAAGTAGCCGAGGACGGCGAGCCCGAGGCACCAGGCGATGGCGAGCCAGCCGTTGTTGCCGATGTGGCTGCCCAGCAGCAGGCCGCGGAGGGTTTCGATGGCGGGAGTGAAGGGCTGGTACTGGGCGATGGGCTGGAACCAGCCGGGCATGGTGTGGAGCGGGACGAAGGCGCTGGACAGGAGCGGCAGCAGGATCAGCGGCATGGCGTTGTTGCTGGCGGCTTCGGCGTTCGGGCTGATCAGGCCCATGCCGACGGCGATCCAGGTGAGGGCCAGGGCGAACAGGACGAGGAGTCCGAAGGCGGCAAGCCAGTCCAGGGCGCCGGCGCCCTTGGAGCGGAAGCCGATGGCGACGGCGACCGCGCCGACGAGGATCACGCTGGCGATGGATTGGAGGACGCTGCCGACGACGTGTCCGACCAGGACGGAGGGGCGGTGGATGGCCATGGTGCGGAAGCGGGCGATGATGCCCTCGGTCATGTCGTTGGAGACGGAGACGGCGGTTCCGACGACGGTGCTGCCGATGGTCATCAGCAGCAGGCCGGGGACGATGTAGGCGATGTAGGCCGTGCGCCCGCCGCCGCCGATCCCCGCGCTCATGGTGCCGCCGAAGATGTAGACGAAGAGCAGCAGCAGCATGATCGGGGTGAGCAGCAGGTTCAGGGTGAGGGAGGGGTAGCGGCGCGCGTGCAGGAGGTTGCGGCGCAGCATCGTGTTCGAGTCGCGGACGGCGAGGGAGAGGGCGCTCATCGGACTGCCTCCTTGGACTGAGTGGACTGAGGGGTCTGGGTGGTCTGGCTGGAGACGCCGGTGCTGCTGGTGAGGGCGAAGAACACGTCGTCGAGGTCGGGGGTGTGGACGGTCAGCTCGTCGGCTTCGATGCCGGCGGCGTCGAGCCGGTCGAGGATGGAGCGCAGTTCGCGTTGGCTGCCGTCGCTGGGGAGCTGCAGCGCGAGGGCGTCGTCGTCGCGGGTCGCGTCGTGGAGCGCGGCGGTGGCGGACTGGTAGGTGGCCGGGTCGGTGAAGCGGAGGCGGACGTGCCCGCCGGGGATGAGGCGCTTGAGTTCTTCGGCGGTGCCTTCGGCGGCGATCCTGCCGTCGTGGAGGACGGCGATGCGGTCAGCGAGCTCGTCGGCCTCGTCCAGGTACTGGGTGGTGAGGAAGACGGTGACGCCGCCGGTGACGAGTTCGCGGATGATCTGCCACATGTTGTGGCGCGAGCGCGGGTCCAGGCCGGTGGTCGGCTCGTCGAGGAAGATGATCCGCGGGTTGCCGACCAGGGTCATCGCGATGTCCAGGCGGCGCTTCATGCCGCCGGAGTAGGTGGACGCGGGCTTCTTCGCGGCCTCGACCAGGTCGAAGCGCTCCAGCAGCTCGGCCGCCACGCGCCGTCCCTCTCGGCGGGGGAGGTGGTGCAGATCCGCCATGAGGAGCATGTTCTCCTCGCCGGTGATCAGGTTGTCGACGGCGGAGAACTGGCCGGTGACGCCGATCGCGGCACGCACGGCCTGGGGGTCGGTGGCGAGGTTGTGGCCGCCGATGTGGATGTCGCCGGTGCCGGGGCCGGGGGAGATGAGGGTGGAGAGGATCTTGACGGCGGTGGTCTTGCCGGCGCCGTTCGGGCCGAGCAGCGCGAACACGGACCCGGCAGGGATGCGCAGGTCGACGCCGTCGAGGACGGTCTTGTCGCCGTAGGACTTGCGCAGCCCGTTCGCCGCGATGGCCAGGGTGGTCATGAGGAGTGCTCCTTCTCGGATTCTCAGAGGCTGCGGGCGGTGATGTCGCCGTGGGAGGTGGTGGCGCGGATGTCGAGTTCGGTGGCGCCGTCGTTCCTGAGTGCGTTGCTGACGCGGCCGTAGCCGGTGCCCGCGTCCAGCGCGGCCGAGACGCCGGCGGCGGCGCCGACCGTGATGTCGCCCATCTGGGTGCGGAGCACGACCGTGCCGGACGTGGCCTCGGCGATCGTGATGTCGCCACGCGCGGTGCTGATCTCCGCCGGGCCGGTGAGGCGGCCGACCTCGACGTCGCCGTCGACCGCGGTGAGGCGGAGCCCCCCGGCCTCGTCGATCTTGATCTGCCGGTAGGCGCCGTCGAAGGTGACGTCGCCGAGGCGGCCGACGCTGCGGAGTTCGCAGCCGGCGGTCTTCGCCTCGATGCGCGACCCGGCCGGCAGCTGGACGGTGACCTCCAGGGATCCGGTGGGGCCGAAGTACTGGTTCTTCGGCTCGGCGGTGTGGATCCGCAGGACGCCGTCGGCGTAGGCGACCTGGATCTGCTCGGCGGCCTTCACGTCGCGGCTCTTGGCGGGGTCGGCGGGCCGGATCTCGACGGCGGTGTCGGCGCGGTCGGCGGCGATGAGCTGGATGCGTCCGGCGGGGATGTCCAGGATGGCGGTGATGGTGGTGGGGGTGTCGAACTTCTGCATCGTGCGCTCCTCGTGCAGTTCGCCGTTTCTGATAGGCGAAAAGCTACGTTGCGTTCGAGGATCCTTCAATAGGTTCGTTGCGAAGAATCAGCATCTATGCAGGTGAAAGCCAGAAAATCGTTGCAATGGCTGTGAATTCAATGCAACAGCAGCCCATCCTGCCGTTGCAATGAAGCGAGGTGAACGCTATGCTCGGGGCATCGGGGAAGCGCGAAGGAGATCATGATGCCGGGAGGCAGGCTCACCCAGCAGGAACGCCAGCAGATCGCACTGGGGCTGGCCGACGGCCTGGCCTACGCGGAGATCGCCAGGCGCCTGGATCGGCCGACCTCCACGATCACGCGTGAGGTGATGCGGAACGACGGCCCCACCGCCTACCGCGCCGACCTGGCCCACCGTGCCACCGAACGCCGCGCTCATCAGCGCAAGCCCGCCGCGCCCCGAGGGGAGGGGGCCTCGGCGCAGGGCCGTCGGCGCGACGACGCGGCGGTGCGTGAGTACGAGGAGTCGTTCACCACCCTGCTGATGTCACAGGGCCTGCCCAAGATGATGGCCCGAGTGCTGACCTGCCTCTTTGTCGCCGACGCGGGCAGCCTCACCGCGTCCGAACTCGTCCAGCGACTCGAGGTCAGTCCGGCGTCCGTCTCCAAGGCGATCACGTTCCTCGAAAGCCAGGGCCTCATCCGCCGGGAGCGCGACGAACGTCGCCGCGAGCGCTACTTCGTCGATGACGACGTCTGGTATCAGGCGACGATCGCCAGCGCCCGTGGCACCGCCCAGGTCGCCGAGATCGCACGGCAGGGCGTCGGCGTCCTCGGTCACGACAGCCCGGCCGCCGCCCGCCTGGAGAACATCGCCCGCTTCAGCGACTTCATCAGCGAGAGCATCCTCCGGGCCGCGGAGCAGGTCCGCGAAGTCCTCTGGACGAAACCCGAAACGACCTCAGGTGACACCCCAGAACGTAGCTCTCGCACTCCTGACGGATCGTCAGATTCGGCGTAGCCTGACCCGCATGGAGAGCTTCCCCTGGATCATTTCGGTGGACGACCACACCGTCGAGCCGCCGCACGTGTGGCAGGACCGGCTGCCTGCCAAGTACCGCGAGACCGGCCCGCGCATCGTCCGGGCCCCGCTGGCCGAGATGACCTTCGTCGGCGGGCGTCTCTCGCTGCGGATGGGCGAGCCCGGCAGCGAGGGCCCGCTCGCCGACTGGTGGGTCTACGAGGACCTGCGCCGCCCGCTCACCCGGCTCGACACGGCCGTCGGATATCCGCGCGACGAGGTGCGCCTGGAAGGCATCACCTACGAGCAGATGCGACCCGGGTCCTTCTCGATACCCGAGCGGCTCGCCGACATGGACATCAACCATGTCCAGTCCGCCCTCTGCTTCCCCACCTTCCCCCGCTTCTGTGGACAGACCTTCACCGAGGCCAAGGACCACGAGCTCGGGCTGCTCTGCATACGGGCGTACAACGACTGGATGGTGGAGGAGTGGTGCGGCCCGGCCGCACAGGGCCGGATGATCCCGCTCGGCATCGTGCCGCTCTGGGACGCCGAGCTCGCCGCCGCCGAGGTCCGGCGCAACGCCGCGCGCGGGTTCCGAGTCGTCTGCTTCAGCGAGATACCCCCGCACCTGGGCCTGCCCAGCATCCACACCGACGCGTGGGACCCCTTCCTGCGGGCCTGCGAGGAGACGCAGACCGTCATCGCCATGCACATCGGCAGCTCCTCGCGGATGCCCTCCACCTCCGCGGACGCCCCGGCGGCCGTCGGCTCCACGATCACCTTCGCCAACTGCTGCTTCTCGATGGTCGACTGGCTGATGAGCGGCAAGTTCAACCGCTTCCCCGGCCTGAAGATCATGTACGCCGAGGGGCAGATCGGCTGGATCCCCTACATCCTGGCCCGCGCCGACGTGGTCTGGGAGGAGAACCGCGCCTGGGGCGGCGTCGCCGACAAGGTGCTGACGAAGCCGAGTGAACTCTTCGCCGAGCACATCTACGGCTGCTTCTTCGACGACCCGCACGGCCTGCGCAACCTGGACGCCATCGGCGCGGCCAACGTCCTGTACGAGACGGACTACCCGCACTCGGACTCGACCTGGCCCAGGAGCAGGGAGGTCGCCGAGGAGCAGATGGGCCACCTGGAAGCGCCCGTGGTCGAGCAGTTGGTGCGCGGCAACGCGATCGAGCTGCTCGGGCTCACCGCCGAGGGCCTGTGGGGCGGGACGGGGGCCAGCGGTGCCTGAGTTCGGCATCCAGCTCCCCGTCCAGGCGCAGAGCACGATGTTCGTCGAGCCCTGGGAGACCGAGGCGGGACCGGTCGAGCTTGCCGCCGTCGCGCAGGCGGCGGACCGGCTCGGTTTCGTGTACGTCGCCTGCTGCGACCACGTCGCCATTCCGCGCCGGCTGGCCGGGCCGATGGGCGCGACCTGGTACGACCCGGTCTCCACGCTGGGCTACCTCGCCGCGCTGACCACGCGCACGCGGCTGCTCTCGCACGTCGCCGTCGCGCCGCTGCGGCACCCGCTGCTGTCGGCCAAGCAGTACGCGACGCTGGACAGGCTCAGCGGCGGGCGGCTGGTCCTCGGCGTCGGCGCAGGCCACGTGCAGGAGGAGTTCGAGACGCTCGGCGTCGACTTCCACCGGCGCGGCGAGATCCTGACCGAGACGATCACCGCGCTCGACGCCGCGCTGACCGACGAGTACCCGGTCCATGAGGGCCCGCGCTTCCCGTTCAGGGACCTGGCCGTGAGCCCGCGTCCGGTGCAGTCGCCGCGTCCGCCGATCTGGGTCGGCGGCTCCGCTCCGGCGGCCGTCCGGCGTGCGGCGGCGCAGGCGGAGGGGTGGCTCTCGCAGGGCGACACCCTGGAGACGCTGCCCGCGCAGCTGGAGCTGATCCGTACCACGCGCGAGCGCGCCGGGCGGGAGGGTGGCTTCGTCGTCAATGCCATCGCGCCGCCGTTGTATGTCGGCGAGCCGGGGTGGGAGATCGGTCGCCGCTCGGTCTCCGGAAAGCCGGACGCGTTGGCGGAGCTGCTGCGGAAGTACGTCGCCGTCGGCGTCACGCATCTCCAGCTGCGGCCGCGCAGCCGTGATCTGGCCGAGTACCTGGCCCAGTTGGAGCTGATCGCTACGGACGTCCTGCCGCTGGTGTGAGCGGGCGGCTCCGGGGTCTTCCCTTGTGCGGGCTCCCGACGGAAACTGACGGATAGTCAGAAGATCTCCGAAGGGAGCCCGCACCCATGTCCACTGCTTCCGGTCGTCTCGCCGGCCGTACCGTCCTGATCACCGGCGCCGCCCGCGGTCAGGGCGAGGCCGAGGCCCGTCTCTTCGCCGCCGAGGGCGCGCAGCTGCTGCTAGGCGACGTCCTGGACGACCAGGGCGAGGCCCTGGCCAAGGAGCTGCAACTGGAGCTCGGCGAGGACCGGGTCCGCTACCAGCACCTCGACGTCAGCAGCGAGGACGACTGGGCCGCCGCCGTCGACGCCTGCGTCTCCGCCTTCGGCAAGCTCGACGGACTGCTCAACAACGCCGGCATCCTGCGCTTCAACGAGCTGGTCAGCACGCCGCTGGAGGAGTACCTCACGGTCGTGCGAGTCAACCAGGTCGGCTGCTTCCTCGGCATGCGCGCCGCCGCGCCCGCGATCGAGGCGGCCGGCGGCGGCACCATCGTCAACACCGCCTCCTACACCGCGCTCACCGGCATGGCGCTGCTGACCTCGTACGCGGCCACCAAGGGCGCGATCGTCGCGATGACCCGCGTCGCCGCGCTGGAGCTGGCGGCCAAGGGCATCCGCGTCAACGCGATCTGCCCGGGAGCGATCGACACCCCGATGTCCGACCCGGCCAACGCTTTCGTCGGCGAGTCCGGCGCGCCGGTGCTCAGCGCGGAGGACGCGGCGGCGATCGCCTCGGCGACCCAGGAGCTCTACGCCAAGGCCGTCCCGCTCGGCCGGATCGGCCGTCCGGACGAGATGGCGAAGCTGGCCCTCTTCCTGACCTCGGAGGACTCCTCCTATCTGACCGGCCAGGCGCTGGTCGCCGACGGCGGCTGGATGGCCGGCGTCAGCATCGGCTGACGCGAGGGTCGACTCTTGCATGATCTGACGGATCGTCAGATCATGCAGTCGGTCCCTTCGCCTATCCCCTCGAACCCGCACGCTGACAGGACGGTGAACCGATGGAGTTCGGCATCTTCATCCAGGGCTACGTGCCCAGAAGTCGTTCCCTGGCCGATCCGCAGGCCGAGCACCACGCCCTGATGGAGGAGATGGACTACGTCGTCCAGGCCGACAAGAAGGGGTTCAAGTACGCGTGGATCACCGAGCACCACTTCCTGGAGGAGTACTCGCACATCTCCGCCAACGACGTGGTCATCGGCTACCTGGCCCACGCCACCGAGCGGATCCATGTCGGCTCGGGCATCTTCAACCCGCTGCCCAGGGTCAACCATCCGGTCAAGGTCGCCGAGCGCGTCGCCATGCTGGACCATCTCTCCGGCGGGCGCTTCGAGTTCGGCACCGGACGCGGCGCGGGCAGCCACGAGATTCTCGGCTTCCTCCCCGAGGTGACGGACATGAACGCCACCAAGGAGATGTGGGAGGAGACGATCGGCGAGTTCCCCAAGATGTGGCTGAACGAGGAGTATCCCGGCTTCAGCGGCAAGCACTGGTCGCTGCCGCCGCGCAAGGTGCTTCCGAAGCCGTACGGGGCCGCCCACCCGGCCATGTGGTACGCCGCGGGCAGCCCCTCCTCGTACGAGATGGCCGCGCGCAGGGGGCTCGGGGTGCTGGGCTTCAGCGTCCAGAAGGTCTCCGACATGGAGTGGGTCGTCGAGAGCTACAAGAACGCGATCCGCGAGGCCGAGCCGGTCGGGGCCTACGTCAACGACAACGTGATGGTCACCTCGACCGCGATCTGCGCGGAGACCTCGGCGGAGGCCCGGCGGATCGCGGTCAACGGCGGGCTCAACTACCTCCAGTCGCTGCTCTTCCGCTACCACGACACCTTCCCGCGCCCCGAGGGCATCCCGGTCTGGCCGGAGCTGCTGCCCGAGTACAGCGAGGAGCTGATCGACCTGCTGATCGCCGAGGAGCTGATGATCTGCGGCGACCCGGACGAGGTGCTCCAGCAGTGCAAGCGCTGGGAGTCGGCGGGCGCGGACCAACTGGCGTTCGGCCTGCCGATCGGGATCCCGCCGGAGCAGACGGCGCAGACCATCAAGCTGATCGGCGAGCACGTGATCCCCAAGATCGACACCGATCCGGTCCACCGCACGACGCGGTTCCGTCAGGCCGCGAGCTGAGGAGAGGCGACGATGCTCGACCATCTGATCAAGGGCGCCACCCTCGTCGACGGGACCGGCGCGGCCGCGCGCGGCGCCGACGTCGGCATCAAGGACGGGAAGGTCGCCGTCATCGCGGAGGCCGGGCGCTGCGAGGAGTCCGCTGTCTCGGTGGAGGACGCGACCGGCCTCGTGCTCGCGCCGGGGTTCGTCGACCCGCACACCCACTACGACGCCCAGCTCTTCTGGGACCCCTTCGCCACGCCCTCGCTCGACCACGGCGTCACGACGGTGGCGGGCGGCAACTGCGGCTTCACCCTCGCCCCGCTCAACCCGGCCCGGCCGGACGACGCCGACTACACGCGTCGCATGATGGCCAAGGTGGAGGGCATGGCGCTGGCCGCGCTGGAGGAGGGGGTGCCCTGGGGCTGGTCCTCCTTCGGCGAGTACCTTGGCGCGCTGGAGGGCAGGATCGCCGTCAACGCCGGCTTCATGGTCGGCCACTGCGCGCTGCGCCGCTACGTCATGGGCCCGGACGCGGTCGGCGGACAGCCGACGGCGGGGCAGCTGGACGCGATGACCGCGCTGCTCAAGCAGGCCATGGCGGAGGGCGCGTGGGGGTTGTCCACGACGCAGTCCGCCACGCACTCGGACGGCGACGGCAAGCCGGTCGCCTCCCGGCACGCGAAGCGCGAGGAGATGCTCGCGCTCTGCCGCGCGGTGGGCGAGGCACCGGGGACGCAGATCGAGGCGATCGTGGCGGGCTGCCTCGACAAGTTCGCGGATGAGGAGATCGACCTGCTGGTCGAGATGAGCGCGGTGGCTGGCCGCCCGCTCAACTGGAACGTGCTGACCATCGACGCGGCCGTCCCGGACCGCGTCCCGCGTCAACTGCTCGCGTCGGAGCGGGCGCGCGCGGCGGGCGGGCGGATCGTCGCGCTGACGATGCCGATCCTGACGCCGATGAACATGAGCCTGGGCACGTTCTGCGCGCTCAACCTGATTCCGGGGTGGGGAGACGTTCTCAACCTGCCGGTGCCGGAGCGGATCGCGCAGTTGCAGCGGCCGGAGGTGCGGGCCGAGATGCTGCGCCGGGCGGACAGCCCGGAAGCGGGCGTCTTCCGGCGGCTGGCGGACTTCGGGCGGTACGTCATCGGCGACACGTACTCGGACGCGAACGCGAACGCGGGCGTCTCGGGGCGGGTCGTCCGCGACATCGCCGCCGAGCGCGGCCAGGACCCGTTCTCGACGCTGGTCGAGATCTGCGTCAATGACGGCTTGCGCACGGTGCTGTGGCCGATGCCCCGCGACAACGACCCGAACAGCTGGGAGCTGCGCCGCGCGACCTGGCAGCACGAGGACGTCATGCTCGGCGGCTCGGACGCGGGCGCGCACCTGGACCGCATGTGCGGCGCGCCGTACACCACCCGCTTCCTGGGCGACTGCCTGCGCCGGCGACAGCTGGTGCCGCTGGAGCAGGCGGTCAAGATGCTGACCTCCGACCCGGCGGAACTGTTCGGCCTGCGGGGGAGGGGAGCGGTGGCGCTGGGGAACTTCGCGGACCTGGTCCTCTTCGACCCGGAACGCATCGACGCGGGCCCGGCGACCCTGGTCCACGACCTCCCGGGCGACAGCCCACGGCTGGACTCCCGCCCGGAGGGCGTGGTGGCGGTCCGCGTCAACGGCGTGGAGACGGTGCGGGAGACGAAACTGACGGGGGCGGTGCCGGGGACCGTATTGAGGTCGGGCCGCGACACCCGCACTGTTTCAACGAGGCGTTAGTTGCACTTTCAGGGGCGCGGGGAACTGCGCGAGCAACCACCCTGTGCGGTGAGTCCCCGAACGTGCAGGGCCATCCGCACAGGGTGGTTGCTCGCGCAGTTCCCCGCGCCC